>NZ_JARGEJ010000390.1:0-357 GCF_029211245.1 Robertmurraya sp. DFI.2.37
TCATGAGTTGTATATATGGCAGATAGATGGGGGGAAAGAGTTCGCGCCTTAACTGGGGAGGTCTCATGAGTCTGTACCAAAATCCTGTAGTGATGCAGGACTGGACGGTGAGAAGTCAGCAGAAGCCGTAGTAGTGAAGACATCTAACGAAAGTTAGAAAGAACGAAGGGTTGAACAATTTTATCGTTATAGAAATCTTAATTGGGGAAGGAAATAGACCACTGGCTAACCGCGGAAAAGTGGATACCGAACCACGAGAAAGAAAGGAAATAACAAACATGCATGAAAGAAAATTACTCGACAAAATACTCGATAAGGACAACCTCGAACAAGCAATTAAGCAGGTCAAAAGAAACA
>NZ_JARGEJ010000391.1:0-357 GCF_029211245.1 Robertmurraya sp. DFI.2.37
GGAAAAATGAACAGGAAATGAAGCACTATGATAGTGCGGAATATTGGTTCATGCGTGCTGTCCATCGGTTACCCGGACGAATTTATCCTTATTATCTATTGGCTCATTTATATGCGGAACCGGCTTTTTATCAGTGTGACAAATTGGAGCAGATGGTACAGACGGTATTGGAGAAAGAACCGAAAATTCAATCTACCGCTATCAAGCAGATGAGACGGAAAGCACGGGAACTATTGAAAAAAGTACCCGAAAATTAGTTTTTTCAAAATAAAAAGTTTTTATTTGTTATAGATATCACAAAATATGATCATGAAATTACACATATTTGCATCAGGCTTATTATTAGCCGTTTCTTTC
>NZ_JARGEJ010000392.1:0-356 GCF_029211245.1 Robertmurraya sp. DFI.2.37
TGAGTGGTCACGGCATCTACATTCAGCATGTTATAGGTATAGGATAACTTTAACCAACAGCCTGTGGGGCAATCGGATTGGTCATCGTCTACCCAGGAACATGCACTACAGAAAAGAGTACATAGGGCGAAGAGGATAGTAGCAGTTTTACTCATTGTTTTTCTATTTTGAGACTGTTTTATTCAAGGTCGGCATCTTGGTCACGGACAATCCATGGATATACTCCGAATTCTACGTCCAGGAATGCTTTGTTTTCATCCGGATCGGGTTTGGTATCCGGAGTGCCGGGACCCAGGTTCTTGATGCTGGTGATATTGACAGAGTAGATGTTGTTACGTACAATACCGAATTCCATG
>NZ_JARGEJ010000393.1:0-355 GCF_029211245.1 Robertmurraya sp. DFI.2.37
TTCAGGATGGGGATAATCAAGGTATCTTTATCCGAGGCTTTTTCCAACAGATCTTTGATGGAATCCAGGGAATAGCCCTTCACGCATACAAAAATTACGTTGGCCTTCTCGTTGTATTCCTCGGCTGTGCAGGCTTGTATAGGTAGAAAGTGATTACCTTTTAAGTCTGATCTAAGGTGAAGCCCTTTTTCACGAATGGCTTCCAGATGCTTGCCACGGGCAATGCATGTTACGTCTTTTCCTGCTAAAGCAAGGAAACCGGCGATGCTTCCTCCAACGCCGCCGGTTCCCACGATTAAATATTTTTCCATGTTAGTTGTATTTTGTTTTAGGAAACAAAACACTGACTTATCGG
>NZ_JARGEJ010000394.1:0-355 GCF_029211245.1 Robertmurraya sp. DFI.2.37
CTTACGAATTTATGAAGGATCGGAATAAGAATGGTTCATTGTAATGACTTGAGGTTCAAAGTATTGCCCGCGTATGAAGAATTTGAAGGAAAAAAGGTGGAAAATGTGTTTTGAAGAGACGGTTGGGGCAGATACTTGTGTGATACTTGTTTTATGAAAATTGTAGATGGCAGTAGCTATGAAGAACAGAGGGAATAAAAACAAGGTGGCTGAAAACAAATCCAGCCACCTTGTTTTTATTGTTTAACCTGTGTTTTATTCTATCTCGACGCTATGTTTTACCGGAGTCAGGATGAAAGTAAATTCATAATCACCGTAGGGCAACATATATTGAGGCAACGGCAGAGCTCCCCAG
>NZ_JARGEJ010000395.1:0-354 GCF_029211245.1 Robertmurraya sp. DFI.2.37
TTGGCATTATTCCCCAACAAACGGGCAACGCCTCTGAGTCCTTCCCGTTCACCGACCACCATCAGCTTATCACCGAATTTCAAGGCCAAATCCGGAGAAGGTGACAAGTCTATGCCGCTTCGACGGATACGGGTTACCGTACAACCAAAGTTACGTTGTAAATTCAAATCCCCCAATTGCTTGTTTATCATATCTTTCTTTGTCAGCAATAAAGATTCAATCTCCTGCGTCTGATCCAGAGGCAATTCACCTTCCTCTCGTTCTCCAACCAATACAGCAAACTGATTCAGCGCTTCCTCACTTCCCACCGCCTGCACATAGTCCCCTTCCAGCAACATGGTATTCGCTTTAGGC
>NZ_JARGEJ010000396.1:0-353 GCF_029211245.1 Robertmurraya sp. DFI.2.37
GGTATCACCTTCAGATTATCGGGAGCATATCCTTGTCCTATCAACACATCCTGCATCTCCAGGGTAGCCTGTGCCAAACTATTTTTATTCTGTACCAACGTATTGTTCAACTTAAACAAATCCAATTGGGCTATTTTTTGACCTTTCCGCACTATATCCCCGTTCTTTACCCAGATATTCGCCACCACTTCCGAGGTACGAAAATACAGGTCGGCATAATCCTGTGCCGTCACTTTCCCGTTACTGATCAATTCATGATTGAAAACCTGCTTTTTCAGCGGCATCACCGTCACCTCATTGGGTAAAGAAGGAAGAACTGTTTCCACCCCTTCTTTTTCCGTTGTTTCCTTTTT
>NZ_JARGEJ010000397.1:0-353 GCF_029211245.1 Robertmurraya sp. DFI.2.37
TCCTAAGGAAGTTAGGCAAATTATAAAGGCCGATCGCGTGTTTTATCATATCGATGATGAACATTATGGAACTGTATATCCAGGAGAAATTGATCGAATTATAAAGGAACTTAGCACTTGGAATTACCGCCATTTTGAACAGGTGACAATCCAAGAAGAAGACTTATCAGATTTTCTCCATGAAAATGGTCGTGCTCAAATCTCGTTTCCAAGCTCCGTTCCAATGGAAATTTATAAAAATATTTTAGGTATACAGGACGAGGATATGTCTGGGATTCACTTCGATCAAATCATCATTGAGATGAAAAATGTGATGAATGACAGCGGATATGTATATTTCGTCTCATTGGATG
>NZ_JARGEJ010000398.1:0-351 GCF_029211245.1 Robertmurraya sp. DFI.2.37
TTCCTACGATTCCACACATAATTGTATTTGTTGATTTATTTATTGAGATAACTGTCTATGTCCGTTGCCGCTTTCCGTCCGCTGGCAATGGCGCGTACCACTAGGCTGGCTCCGCTTGCTGCATCGCCGGCTACGAATACGTTTTCGGCGAATTGGGGATGTTCGGGCTTTAGGAATCCCATTGCCAGAAGAACCAGGTCGGCTTCAATCACTTCCACCTTTCCGGTGGGCTTCATGACAGGGCGGCCGCCGTCGGGATCGGGAGTCCATTCCACCTGTTCCACTTCCACACCGCACACTTTACCGTTTTTGCCTAAAAACTTACGGGTGGCGAGAGACCATAGGCGGCTG
>NZ_JARGEJ010000399.1:0-351 GCF_029211245.1 Robertmurraya sp. DFI.2.37
CGCTTGTTACCTGCAAGTAATCCAGTTTTATATGGTTATTGACACTTCTATCGGCACCTGCCAATACCAGAATATCATCATCCGTGATATCTTTCTTCTTATCAGCCAGTTTTAAGAAATCCTCATATACCTTATCCAATTTGTCCTGTTCCAGTTCTACTCCCAAAACATGAAGACGATGTTTTAACGCAGCACGTCCGCTACGAGCAGTCAAAACAATAGCATTATCATCAATGCCCACATCGTTACTCCGCAAGGCAGAACCGCCCGGAAAGGAGAAGCCATGAACGAACTTCTCAACATTCCTTGCGGAACGGTAAGAGTAACCGACGGCATTATTACCTATGTTGG
>NZ_JARGEJ010000004.1:0-158189 GCF_029211245.1 Robertmurraya sp. DFI.2.37
CGAATACGCCTTCTATTCGGACTATTCCTGCTCGCGAACTCCCCTTTCTGTCCGAATACACTCTCTATTCGGACTCTTCCTGCTCGCAGGATCACTTTTCTGTCCGAATACACCTTCTATTCGGACTATTCTTGCTCGCGGGCCCCCTTTTCTGTCCGAATACACTCTCTATTCGGACTCTTCCTGCTTGCAGGCTCACTTTTCTGTCCGAATACACCTTCTATTCGGACTCTTCCTGCTCGCGAACTCCCCTTTCTGTCCGAATACACTCTCTATTCGGACTCTTCCTGCTTGCGGGCTCCCTTTTCTGTCCGAATACACTCTCTATTCGGACTCTTCCTGCCTGCAGGCTCCCTTTTCTGTCCGAATACACCTTCTATTCGGACTCTTCCTGCTTGCAGGCTCCCCTTTCCGGTCGAATAGTCGCTCTCTATTCGGACTTTCCAAACTTGGTATCCTCTTTTTCTGTGCAAATATGGCTACAATTCATTTTAGATAACGGAATGGTTGTTTCTTTCCTATAGCTTTTTCCACCTATGATAGTAAGTTGCAAATAAAGTCATGAGTGCCGGAATCGTTAGGACGAGAAAGAAAAAGAAAATCCATCGACTGATACTTTCGACAACACCTGAGGAAAATGTGAACAGTAACCAAAATACAAACGTCATTCCGACTAAAAAAGGTACGATCCATTTTACTGGCTCTGCCAAGCGCTCAATTTTCTCTTTCTTAGACTCTATATCACTGTAAATTGGAGCTGTCCCTGGCGTTGCTTTAAAAATATGCGTATTGTACTCAGAACAAACATGAGTCCAGCCTGCTGAAGAGAACATGTCAAAGTATTCCGCTTCTTCATCAGGCGCTAACACGCGATAATCGATGCTATAAATAACATCCTCCGGTTCTCCATATTCAAGTTCATAGCCCATGAATCGAAAACCTTTTAAGTGCCAACCTTTTAACGCCTTTTTCCTAAGCGTTTCCATGTCCCTTTGTTCTGAAAAAGCGAGTCCGTTTGACATTAGATATTTGGTTTGCGCCATTACTCCCATCTCCTCTCAAGTCCTTTTTCCGCCAGTTCCACCATAATTTTGCGCCGTTTAATATCCACACGTAAAATATCGCGTCCTTTTTCGGTTAATACGTAGACTTTTCTGCGTGAATCCGTATCATCGTGGAGGCTAATTAGTTGTTCGTTTAATAGTTTTTTAATGATCGTGTAGAGCGACGCAGGCCCGATTACAACCTGTCCGTTTGTTGTTTCTTCCACTAAATTCATGACTGCATAGCCGTGCCTTGGCTCCGTTAATGCTGCCATAATGTAAAATACTGAATCCGTAAGTTGTTCTAATGATTTCATTTCATCCTCCCTTTATATCACTTTATGATATATCGTATTAAAAATATATCACAAAGTGATATATTATGCAATCATGATTAATTATTTTGGTTAAGTCGCCCCATTACTATCGTATTATAGAAATTCCCATCTGATAAACGTTTATCTTTCTTTAAAACACCTTCAACCTCAAAACCATTTTTCTCATATAAGCTAATCGCTTTTTCATTTGTTTCAATAACGTTCAATTCCATTTTGATGATTCCATTGCTGTCAGCCCATTGAATCGATTGCTGCAATAAATTTCTTCCGATGCCAAAGCCCCAATATTCTCTTAAAACACAGATTCCGAATTCGATTTTATGTAAGCTTCTCTTCAACTTGTTTCCTTCACACCTCGAAAATCCAATAATTTTCCCATTCGTTTCGGCAACAAGAAATAGGTTCTTTTCTGCTTGGAGATCCTCCGCAATGATCCGCTTAAAGCCTTGCTCATCTATGTATCCCTCACCTTGCTCCCGATCCATATTTTCAGTTTCACCATCAATTTGCACTCTTACTTCAGATAGTTCTTGTGCATCCTCATTATTTGCAGACCTAATGCAATAATGTAATTGGTTAATATAAAAATCAGTTTGTTCCACTTTCATCTTCAGGCTCCTTTCAAATGGAAGTACAAAGGAGGGAAGCCATAAAAAAGGCGCCCCTCCTTACCTCCTAGCTAAAAATTCGCTGTAACCAAGGTGATATTTGTTCATATACTTTAAAGCCAAAATAAATCCCCACGATCCCTGTTACCCCAGCAAGTGCAGGCGGTGCTGGAATCGGAAGCTTAAGCAAAGCAAAAATAAAGCCGACGATAAACCCTGTCACAATTGATAAAAGTACAAGCCTCATGTTATCCTCCTTTAAAATTCATAGGAATCTAACATTATTTTTCCCAGAATAAGCTTAATTATCTAGACTAAGCTTTTCGGATGGGACGGAAACCTCTCTTCAATAAAGTCAATAATCTGTTTTGCCGCTTTTTCTGTCGACTCAAATTGAACCTCTAATGCAGTCTTCAAGCTCTCATTAATTTTGTTATCGTATCTTGGATCATAATAATAAACAATCAGTAACTCAATCATTTCACGATAGTTCTTCTCTGCTAAACAGTGCTGAACTTTCTTTTGAATTTCCTCTGGTTTAATTCTTTTTATAATTCTTCCCAGTGCGTACTCCACTCTGGCGTGGAAAGCGTCTGTTTCTTCAACGTATTGCTCATAAATTCGCTTGACCCTTGATTGTAAATCAGACACGATGCGAATATGAATACCGTTCTCCTTCTTCTCATAAAGCTCTTGGGGCTGAACGGCATGGCCAATTCGCTTGCTTTCCCCTTCCATAAAAAAGTACGGACTGTTTGCAATGCGTTGTAAGTCCTCAAACAATAAAGCATCAAACATTTTTTGATTATATGGTTGATGCCCATCAATCGCTCCGAAAACAGAACCTTTATGATTGGCGTAGCCTTCTAAATCAAGAACCGGATAACCGGATTCCTTTAAATGATGAAGAATCTCTGTCTTGCCTGTACCCGTTAAGCCGTATATGACGACTGCCTGTTTTGGAAGCATGGTCGGAATGCGTTCAACAATATACTCGCGATAGGCTCGATAGCCACCTTCTAGCCGTTGTATATGCAGACCAGACATCATGGCAAAATGGGCAATCGACTGACTTCTCATTCCTCCACGCCAACAGTAAAGAAGAGGCTTCCTATTTGTTTTTTCAATTTCTCTAATTTCCTCTAATAGCGACGGTAGCTTCGGAGAAACCAATTCCATCGCTCTCCATTTAGCCGTCTTTTGACCTTCCTGCTTATATAATGTACCAATTTCAGAGCGTTCTTCATCCGTAAATAGCGGAACATTAATTGCATTCGGAATGCGGCTGTCCTGAAATTCCCCAGGAGATCTCACATCGACAGGGATGTAAATCTCTTGATGCTTTAGAAATTCCTCAACTGTTCGGTCATAATTCATCGTTATTGCCTCCATCTTGCCTCATCCTTGTTTTGCAAATTTCAAAAGGGTCTCCCAAGGAGACCCAGCTGTTACATTTTTTCAGGAGCTGATACTCCAATTAATGATAATGCATTGTTAAGGGTAATTTGAACCGATTTAATAAGAGCAAGACGCGCCTTCGTCCGTTCCATATTTTCCACATCCAGTACCTTTTCCGCATTATAAAAGCTATGGAAGGTTGATGCTAATTCAAAAATATAGTTCGTTATACGATGCGGCATCCGCTTTTCCGCCGCCTCCGCCACTGCTAATGGGAATTCACCGAGTTTCTTTAACACTTCAATTTCTTTTTCAGCCGTAATTTGTGCTAAGTCAACCTCTTTGCTAATGGTGATATTTTGTTCCTCACCTTGACGTAATATGCTGCAAATTCTTGCATGGGCATATTGAGCATAGTAAACAGGATTTTCATTTGATTGAGAAACCGCTAAGTCTAGATCAAAGTCCATGTGCGTATCGGCACTTCTCATTGCAAAGAAATAACGAACCCCATCCAATCCTACTTCATCGACTAGATCGCGCATCGTGACAGCTTTCCCTGTCCGTTTGCTCATTTTCATTTTCTCGCCGTTTTTATAAAGATGAACGAGCTGAATAATCTCGACTTCAAGTGCGTCCTTGGCGTAACCTAATGCTTGAATCGCTGCTTTCATCCGTGGAATATAACCGTGGTGGTCAGCACCCCAAATATTTATCAGCTTTTCAAATCCACGCTCTAATTTATCCTTATGGTAAGCAATATCCGGTGTTAAATACGTATACGAACCGTCTTGCTTAATGAGCACTCTATCCTTGTCGTCTCCTAATTCCGTTGATTTAAACCATGTTGCTCCGTCCTTTTCATAAATATAGCCATTATCTCTGAGCTTTTGCAGGGCGGTATCGATTTTTCCATTATGGTAAAGCGATGTTTCAGAATACCAAACATCAAAGCGGACGCGAAAATCTTCCAAGTCTTTTTTAAGCTTTTCCATTTCATATTGAAGACCGTATTGGCGGAATGTATCGAAGCGTTCCGTTTCCTCGACATGAACGTACTTATCACCAAATTCTTCTGCTAGTTTTTTCCCGATGCCAATAATATCTTCTCCATGGTAACCATCCTCCGGCATCTCTTTCTCTAAGCCAAGCGCCTGAAAATAGCGAGCCTCTACCGATAAAGCCAAGTTATTGATTTGATTTCCGGCATCATTAATATAATACTCTCTAGAAACATCATAGCCCGCTTTGGCAAGAATATTACATAGAGAATCCCCAACCGCTGCTCCGCGTGCATGTCCTAAATGGAGGTCTCCTGTAGGATTCGCTGAAACAAACTCAACTTGGATCCTTTGTTGATTCCCTACCGTCGTTTCACCGTAGTTTTCTCCCGCCTGAAGAATGGTTGGGATTAGATGAGTCAAGTAGCTATTATCCATATAAAAATTAATAAATCCAGGACCCGCTATTTCAATTTTATCAATGGAAGCCTTTGTTTTATCAAAATGATTGATAAGTTCCTCTGCGATCATACGCGGTGCCTTCTTTGCCACTCTTGCTAATTGCATAGCCATATTTGTTGAATAGTCACCGTGCGTCTTATCTTTTGGAATTTCTAAGACAACGTTCGGCAACTCATCTTCTTGTGCTAAACCTGCTTTTATCACAGCCGCTCTGATTTCATCTTTTAATTTACTTTGTACTTCCTCGACGATATTCATTTTTTCTCCTCCTCAAACTTAATTTCCAATTGATACGTTCCTGCAAGGGCTCCGTGCATATGTAAATCATAAGAAATAGAGAGCCTTCCCGCTTCACGTTCCAAACGATGCACAAGGCTCTTTGTTTTCGTGGTTATTCCCAACGTTCCAAATGGAGTTTCATACCTACCTGGGTGCTTTTTATTTGCTTCAAACACCATTCTCATATTAACGGCGCCACTTCGTAAAATTAACGTCTCATCCTTTGAGATCTTTACGATCGATTTAACGGTGCCTTCTTCCATAATCTCTTCATATTGAAGAAAGGCTGAACCACTTTTTTCATAGTATCGTCCAAATGTCGTTAATTCAAAAGTTTCCTTCTCACCGTTGTCCCAAATCGTCGTATTTACATTTATTTTCACAGGCTTTTGCTCTGCTGGACGTCCTGACAACTGCGACACATCCTTTTATTGAAATCTTAATCCTTTTTGACGCCCTTCACTTCCATGATTAACAGAGTACAATGACTCAGGGTTGTATACTATTATACCACTACAAGTCCCATTCAACAGGATAACTATATCACGATTTCGATTTTGTCAAAACTACTCAAATCACCGAGATATTTTCGCTAAAAAAACGTCCCTTGATCATTCATCAAACAATAGAGCTGCTCTTAACTGATCCCAACAAAGTTGAAAAGCAAAGCTACTAGAAACAGAAAAAATACAATCAGTCAAAGACCGATTGTATTATTTGATAAAGCCCAAAATCATTTCTCGAATAAGCTTGCTAGCAGTGTTAGCCGTTTGTTCTGAAGCGTCATATATCGGGGCAACCTCGACTAGGTCAGCTCCCACAACATTGAGATCAGAACGAGCGATTTCGTGAATTGAAGCAAGCAGTTCTCGTGAAGTAATCCCTCCTGCATCAACTGTTCCTGTTCCTGGCGCGTGCGCTGGATCGAGCACATCGATATCAATTGTCACATAAACAGGTCGTCCAGCCAAAACCGGAAGGATCTCCATTAGCGGCTTATGAACATCAAATTTTGAAATATGCATGCCCGCTTCCTTCGCCCATTGAAATTCTTCCTTCATCCCAGACCGAATCCCAAAAGAGTATACATTCTTTGGACCGATCAATTCCGCTGCCTTGCGAATTGGAGTTGAGTGGGATAATGGCTCTCCTTCATAATCGGTGCGCAGGTCCGCATGGGCGTCAATATGGATGATTGCTAAGTTCGGGTACCTTTTATAGACCGATTTTATAACGGGCCATGAGACAAGATGTTCTCCTCCCATTCCTAGTGGGAATTTCCCTGCGGCTAATACTTTATCAACGAAATTTTCAATTTCATCAAGGCTCTTTTGCGCATTCCCAAAAGGAAGGGGGATATCACCCGCATCAAAGTATTTCACTTCCTCTAATTCCCGATCTAAGTAAGCACTGTATTCTTCTAGCCCGATTGAAACTTCACGAATTCTCGTGGGACCAAAACGAGAACCTGGTCGATAGCTTACGGTCCAATCCATCGGCATTCCGTACAGCACCGCTTGGCTTTCTTCAAAATTCGGGTGACTTTTAATAAAAACATTGCCTGAATAAGCTTCATCAAAACGCATTCACTTTTCCTCCAGTTATTTCACTAAATCTTGTACAAATTTCGGCAGAACAAAGGCTGCCTTATGCAATTCTTTTGTATAGTATTTGCTGTCAATTTCGTGGAACCGCTCCGCGGGTACCTCTAATGGATCATACTTCTTTGAACCAATCGTAAACGCCCAAAGCCCACTAGGATAGGTTGGAATATTCGCTGTATATAGACGAGTTATGGGAAAAATTTCTTTGACATCCTTTTGAACACTGCGAATTAAATCTGCTTTGAACCATGGATTATCGGATTGAGCAACGAAAATCCCATCGTCCTTCAACGCTTTCGCAATTCCTGCATAAAAACCCTTTGTGAATAAGTTAACGGCAGGACCCACTGGTTCAGTAGAGTCGACCATGATGACATCATATTCGTTTTCGCTTTTAGCAATATGCATAAACCCATCGTCAACACGGACATCGACACGTGGATCGTCTAGCTTACCTGCAATTTCGGGAAGGAATTTCTTAGAGTATTCAATAACCTTGCCATCAATGTCAACGAGCGTCGCCTTTTTCACACTTGGATGCTTTAATACCTCACGAATAACGCCTCCATCACCACCGCCCACTACTAAAACATGCTCAGGCTGAGGATGTGTAAATAATGGCACATGAGCAACCATTTCATGATATACAAATTCATCCTTTACAGACGTCATCACCATATCGTCGAGAAGAAGCATATTGCCCCACTCTTCTGTTTCAATCATATCAAGTTTTTGAAAATCAGTCTGTTCCGTATGTAAAGTTTGTTTCACTTTCATCGTTATTCCAAAGTTTTCCGTTTGTTTTTCCGTAAACCAAATACCCATCTGCTTCAGTCCTTTCTATATTGGCATGTGAGCCGTTGAGAGACTGCTACAAAATCAAACTTTTACCACATTAAACAGTGCCAAAATCACCCGAAAGCTTAGCGTCAGACAACCACAGTGCCTCTTCCCCATGACCAAATCGGGGTGCATCTGTTGGATCTGCAGTTGCTATTATTCCCCAACATTTTGCAAACATGAGAAAAGTATAGTTGAATCTAGCAAAAATGCAAGTAAAAAATTAGAAAATCTGCCGTCCGCTAAACCTTTGCTTAATAGAATTGTAAAATTTGGACTTTCATGTTTAAAACGATGCCATTTTTTTCATACTAGACATAACGAATAAATAGATGGCAAGGGGGGATGAAGCGATGGAACTTATGACAGATCAAAGGTTTAAGAGAACGCTAAAATATTTGCGAGCCCTACTCATTATCGGCTCAATCTTCCTAGCTTTTGCATTGATCGTTTATGTGAGCATCCTTATTTATGCGAAAATTCTAGGTCCTCCTCCTTTGGCCGTTCCACAATCATCACTCTACTATTCTGATGATGGAACGATTATCGGAGAAAGCCATAGCGGACAAAAGCGATATTGGGTTGCGCTTGAGGATATAGCTCCAGAACTGGTCGACGCCACTTTAGCCATTGAAGATCGAAGTTTTTACCGACATCATGGCTTTGATTATAAACGAATTGCTGGAGCGGTAGTAGCGGATATTAAAGCGATGGCGAAAGTGCAAGGTGCAAGTACAATCAGTCAACAATATGCACGCAATCTGTTTTTAGAGCATGAGAAAACCTGGAAAAGAAAGCTATTGGAAGCTTTTTATACGATTCGCATTGAGATGAATTATACGAAAAATGAAATATTGGAGGGCTATTTAAATACAATCTATTACGGTGAAGGTGCCTACGGCATTCAAGCAGCTAGTCAGTTTTATTTTGGAAAAGATGCTGCCGATCTTAGTTTGGCGGAGGCAGCGATGCTAGCGGGAATTCCTAAGGGACCAAGCCTTTATAGCCCTCTAGCCTCCATGGAAAAAGCAACGTCTCGTCAACAGCTTGTTTTAAAAATGATGGCCAATAACGAACTGATCTCAGAGAAAGAAGCTGCTACTGCGTCACAAGCAAAGCTTGACATTATTGGCGAACATAGTCACTCCATCGGAAAAATTGCTCCCTACTTTCAGGACGCGGTTAAGAGTGCCTTGAAAAATGTTCTCCATTTAGATGAACGTACTATTGAATTGGGAGGCCTAAGAGTCTACACAACACTCAATACAAAGCAACAGGAGGATGCAGAAAAAAATATTGATAAGTTAATTGCGACAGATTCCGAGATTCAAGTCGGGTTAGTAGCCATGAATCCCGCTAATGGCCATGTGAAGGCAATGGTTGGCGGTCGCGATTATGAGAACAGCCCTTTTAACCGGGCAACACAGGCGGTGAGACAACCCGGTTCGACGATGAAACCCTTTTTATACTATAAAGCGATTGAACAAGGGTTTACCCCGTCAACAACGATGCGCAGTGAAATTACAACTTTTAAATTTGATGACAATCGAGCAGATTACACTCCGCACAATTACAATAATTTGTATGCAAACAAGGAAATTACGATGGCTCAGGCACTCGCTCTTTCTGACAACGTTTTTGCTGTAAAAACCCATTTATTTTTAGGGGAAGATGCTTTAATCGATACTGCGAAAAGATTGGGGATTTCTACGAAATTACAGGACGTCCCATCATTGGCACTCGGCACTTCAGGAGTACGGGTCGTCGAGATGGCCAATGCGTATAGCCACTTTGCCAACGGTGGAAAAAAGGTTTCACCTGTGTTAATTACAAGAGTGGAGAACCATCGCGGCGATGTTATTTATGAGCATAGTCCAGTTGATGAAGATGCATTGCGTCCGGACGCCGCCTTTGTTACGACCCATATGATGACAGGTATGTTCGATCGTAAATTAAATGGTTATACAAGTGTAACCGGCAATACTGTCATTAATGATATGACGAGAATCTATGCCGGCAAATCCGGTTCGACCAATACCGATAACTGGATGATCGGCTTTACTCCACAGCTTGTCACCGCTGTATGGACAGGCTATGATCAAGGAAAACCGATTGAAGTTGTCGCTGAAAAAAGCTATGCCAAGAACATTTGGATTCATTTTATGGAAGATGCTCTTGCTGGAGAACCGGTCAAATCATTTAAAGCACCAAAAGGTACAGTCGGTGTCTATATTAATCCCGAAAATGGAAAATTAGCGACAAAAGACTGTCCTGTAAAACGGCTCACCTATTATGTAGCCGGAACGGAGCCTACCGAGTATTGCATAGACCATATTCTCGAAGATGAAGAGCTTCCTAAAAAAGAAAACTCTCCTGACCAGAAGGAAAAAGTACCATGGTATAAGAAAATTTTCATGTGGGGTTAAGTGAGTGCTGAAATGAATGGGGTACCTTTTGCCTCCTACAGTTGAATAAGTGGATTCGAACTGGAGGTCAAATGAACCGTTATGCTTGACCTTATGGAGACTGCCATCCTTTGAATAAAGTTAGAAAAGCCTCGAACCTATTTAAATAGGTTCGAGGCTTTTCTTGTCCTAGTTTTATAGCGTGCTTCGCTGACCATAGTGTACTTCCTTTATGAAAAAACAGCAAGTCCTCTTTAAAAAATTCAGAAAACCGTCACATTTTAGACACAATTTCAATAAAGTCGATCCTGTTTCTCTTAAATTGACTTCTCAATTAATCTTTTTTATCCAGCCCAAAGTGACGCAAAGGCAAAAATAATAGCTACGATTATAGAAAGTACTTGACGCATTGCCGGGCGAAACTTTAGAAGGAGCAGGGTGACGCTATACAACAAGAAAACGGCGGGTATCAACCGCCTATACGATTAAATCATCCTTCAACTGTTGGGATGACCTCGCCCACATTTCTTCACTATGTGACTTTAAAAAGTCAGCTAAAACCCGTTTCGATTTCTCATCCATATGCTCCACAATAATATGGCGCTTTAACGATTTATCCATCCGATTGACATGTTCAGGAAGGGATTTATACCCTCTGCGAATTTCTTGGTCAACAGTCATTTCACAAGCTGTAACTCCTGCATAATAAGGACCCTCTTCATTGCGGTCGATGGTAACCCAAACTAACCAGTAAGGCTTTCCATTCGGGACTTCCTCTTTATTTTTTAAAAATTTAATTCGCTTCTCTACTGCACTACGGGCATGCAATGCACCAATATCGACGACTGCTTCTCCTGCCTCAACGTCAATAATAACTGGTGAAATATTATCTAAACTTAAAGTTCCAACACCATACCCTTTATGGCCATCCATCGGATCGCTTTTAATAATATTAAAACCAACCTTTTTTTTCTTCTCAGTCATCGGAATTCCTCCCTTTCAAGCATTATGTTAATAAGTAATAGAAAAAGTCATTTAGGCCTCCGACAATCGCCGGGTAAAAAGTATTTAAAATAGGATGAATCGTATATTGATCCAACGGGGTAATGACTAAAATTAAAAAAATAATCGATCCGTATTGTTCGAACTGCGTCAGCTTCGGTCGAACGGTCGCAGGTACTAAATCCTCAATAATACGATAACCGTCGAGGGGCGGGAACGGCAGTAAGTTAAAAACAAATAAGAGCAAATTTAACTTAATAAACATATCAAGAAACTCTGACACATAAATAGGAGCTTCTACAGCAAGTCCTGTTCCCACTAGGACATACCAAATAATAAAGCCGATACAGCCCATAACCAAATTGCTCAACGGCCCTGCAACTGAAACCATAATACTCGCTAGCCGGGGCCTTTTGAAAAAGAAGCGGTTCACAGGGACAGGTCTTGCCCAGCCAAATCCGGCAATAAAAATGAGGATCGTTCCAATTGGGTCAAGATGATGAATGGGATTTAATGTTAATCTCCCTTGATTTTTCGCTGTAGGATCACCAAAACGATATGCTACATAGGCATGGGCAAATTCATGTACCGTAAATGCAACCATTAAGGTGATCACCACATACGGAATTTGATTTATGGGAAATGCTAAAAATTGTTCCAACCGTAAAACTCCTCCATATCCATTTTATCTATTCGATCTCTTCTCTACACTTGTTTTAAGATATGTTAAAGTCGCCACACATCTAGTTATTGGCCACTTATAAACCAAAGAATTCATTCCCATTTAAAGTATACATGATTCTTTTCAGAAAGGGAAAAGAGGAAGTTTCACAGCTGCCCCTTGCATATCCACTGAAAATATGGAACACTACTTGTGATTGAATTACATAAGAGGAGGAATGATCATGCCATACGTAACAGTGAAAATGCTTGAAGGTCGTACTGAGGAACAAAAAAAAGCGTTAGTGGAAAAGGTCACTGAGGCGGTAAAGGAAACAACAGGAGCTAAACAGGAAAGCATCGTTGTCTTTATTGAAGAAATGTCCAAAAATCATTATGCCGTAGCCGGAAAACGTTTAAGCGATCAATAATACCCGATTACGATGATGGGCATGGCTATATGTCGATGTTGTTTTTGATTCATCCTTTTCGTATCATGAAAAGCGTGCGAAACTCTGGTTGCACACGAGATGGACTAAAAGCATTGTATCAACCATTCTGTTTAACAACGTCAACAGATTATAAATACTGCACCTTTTAAGGTCAAGGTGCAGTATTTTATGTAACATACTAGATATACACTAAAAACTTAACATCGTGCCATTTGCACTCTCACACAAGTTTCAGTTCGTTGACAACGTTTTTCAATGTTTCACCATTTACTAATCGATAAACATTTTCCACAGACATTTCACTTGTTAATTGCACTGCCTCGTTGGTGTATGCTCCAATATGAGGAGTTGTTACAAGGTTCTCTAAGCCCATTAACTGTGAAGAGACAGGAGGCCCCTGTTCGAAAACATCCAGTCCACAACCTCTAATTTTCCTTGCTAATAATGCTTCGTATAGAGCCTTTTCATCGATAATTCCACCTCGAGCTGTATTAATCAGGATAGCGTTTGGTTTCATTAATGAAAATTCATCTTCGCCGATCATTGCTTTTGTATACTGATTTAGCGGAACATGCAAAGAAATATAATCGGAGGTTTGCAATAGCTCTTTTAAAGACACCCGTTCGATACTAAGTGCCACTTCCTCTTGTGATGGCGGTGAAACATCGTATCCAAGGACATGCATATTGAATCCTTTTCCCCTTTTTACAACACCTCTACCGATGGCTCCCAAACCGATCACACCAAGAGTTTTCCCCCAAACGGATACTCCGTCAAACCTTCCCCAGCCACCTCTCTTTACTAAATGATTCGCTTCAGGTATCGCTCTGGCAACACTTAGCATCAACCCAAATGCCAGATCGGCTACTGCATCATTGTTCGTTCCAGGTGCATTTGTTACTGCAATCCCTCTTGCACTAGCTGCTTCTATGTCTATATTATCAACTCCTACGCCGTGCTTAGCAATTAACTTTAATTGATTAGCATATTGAAGTAAATCTTCATCTGCCGCCTCAAGTCCTATTATCCAAGCATCCGCATTCTTGATCTCTTCCACCATTTGTTCTCTCGAGTATGGAATGAGCTTCACAACTTCGCAGCCCTTTTCTTCCATTCTTTTTATCAATCCATTATGAAATTTCCCAAAGCTTGGCGTTGTTATTATAACCTTCATTTTTTACACTTCCTTTATGCTTAGTTGAGAAGTTTTTTATAAATATTCTCCATATCGGCAATCGTTAATGTTTTCGGATTGTTATTTAACAGTCTTGTTACTTTTGATGCAGCGACAGCCAAATCGGCTACATCCGAACTTTTGACACCAAACGCTTTTAAATCTTGGGGAATATTTAATGTTTGCGTCCAATTTTCTATCTGTTCAATTAATCGTTCTGCTGCATCATGATTGCTCACGTTGCCATCCTCAATGACATGAATTTCTTTTGCTATTATGGCCATTCTTTCTTCAATATGATCTAAATTAAATCGCGTTACATGTGGAAGCAACATTGAATTTGCCTCCCCGTGAGGAATGTGAAACTTACCTCCTAGCGGATAGGCTAATGCATGGACCGCCGCAGTGCCAGCGCTTGTTAAGGCCATCCCCCCATAAGTGGAGCCAAGTAGCATGTCGTGACGCGCGGCAATATTGTCTCCATTCTCATACGCTTCAATGATGCTACGAGCAATCAACCTCATTGATTGCATGGCAAACATGTCACTTATTGGGTTCGCTTTATTGGATATAAAAGATTCGAAGGAATGTGTAAAGGCATCCATTCCTGTGGCTGCCGTAATACTCGGTGGCAAGGACAAAGTAAGAATCGGATCTAAAATAACGAGGGAAGGAAGCAAATGCCTGCTGACAACGCCTTCTTTTAATTCCTCATCAGGGAGAGTCACGATCGCGTTAGGAGTTACTTCTGAACCAGTACCAGACGTCGTTGGAATTAAGATCACTGGAATTCCCTCTTGTTTCACTTTATCTGTCCCTACCATGCTTCTTAACGGCAGAGCATTTGTACTCATAACAGATAATAGCTTTGTTGCATCAAGTACACTTCCTCCTCCTAATCCAATTAAAACATCGTATTTCTGCCCTGCCATTTTTCCGTATAGCTCTTCAATATGACGAACAGTTGGTTCAGGTTCAACTTCCGCTAAGATGTCATATGATATCCCTGCTTTCTCCAACTGCTCGGTAATCATATCATTAAAAGAATTCTCTTTAAAAAATGGAGTTGATACTAGTAAGACATTCTTTATCTCACCAAAAATTGATAAATGTTCATGTAGCTGCTTTAATGAATGTGGCCCAGCTACGATTCTTCCTGCTGTTTGAAATGAATAAAGGCTATTCACTTTTCGACACTCCTTCTATATTAATTGTACTCATTCATGATCTTGATTAGCTTATTTTTCACTTCCTCTGATACGCGTTCAACAGGATATCTCGGTGGTCCAGCTGAAACACCTAGCAGTTCCATCGCTGCTTTGAATACTGCCGGAGTGCTTGCCATATTGGAAGCATCACGAATGGATCTTAATTTCTCCTGAGCCTGTCTTGCCTTAGAAAGCTCCCCATTCTTCCAGTTTTCATAAATGGACACAACAAGCTTTGGATACATATTTGAAGTAGCGGCAATTGCCCCTTTTCCTCCTGCCAATAAAGTCCACAATATTAATGAATCAGCACCTGAATACACAGCAAAATCATCTTCAGTTACTTCTATAAATTTGAGAATTTGATCAAAATTCCCCGTACTATCCTTAATTCCAACAATATTGCTAATCTTACTTAACTTCGCTACCGTTTCTGGCAAAAGCGTGTTATTCGTTCTGCCAGGCATATGATAAATAATGATTGGCAATGCTGTTGCTGCAGCGATTCTTTTATAATGATTGAGTAACTCCTCTTGACTAATGGTCATCAAATAAGGGGTTAGAACTGACACGCTGTCTACCCCCACCTTCTCCATCCTCTGCGTCAATTCAATGGCCTCGCGCGTGTTTATTGCCCCAGTACCGGCACACACTGGAATTCTTCCGTTTACTTCATCTACCACAATTTTGGCAAATGCGACCTTCTCGTCACTGCTCATACTAAAGAATTCACCGTTTGTTCCGAGAATAAATAGACCATGTACTCCCTCATTAATAAGTCGATTTACTTGCTTTCTTGTTGCTCCTTCATCCATTTTTTGATGTTCATCAAAGGGAGTGAGCATAGCAGTAATAATTCCTTCCATTATTGTCACATTCTCCTTTCTGTAAAGCCTAAATAAATTGATTAATACAGATTAATAGAATTGATGAAATGCAAATCCATAATAGGACATAGACTCCATTGTTTTTGCCTATTTCGTAAGATGAAAGCTGCGGCAATAGACCGCTTATTAAAATGTTGGCTCCGCTAAAGGGACTGCCTTGCATCCCTGCAACAAATCCTACGAGTAGCGCACTCGAAAATACGGCTTCGTCCATTCCGAAAAGCTCCGGATTAATTAGCTTCGCTGCGAAGATCATGCCGATAAACTGATGAACGCCGACAGAGGACAACGCTAGAATAAACAGCATTGTAGCTGGAATATAAAAATAGACCGCCCCTTCCACCCCAATCCATGGAAGATGTTGCATGACGACATGATCTATACCGGTTACTTCAAGCGTATGAATAAACAAACTTGCACTAATGATGATGGCGTACAATCCAAATGAACGAGGATTTTCTTTGAAAATTCTAACTATTAATCCTTCATACCAGCCTTTTGCGTCCTTCAGGCAAACACTCCAAATAAATGTGAATGGGAGCACGCTGACTACAATCGTTTCCATAATGCCAAAATGAAACAACCATTCAACCAAAAACAGAAATAAAAAATATCCGCATAAAGGGGCAAACACAAGTATTAATCGACGCTTATTCAGATTCCCATCGTACTCCACAGACTTCTCCGCTGCATCCTCAAAACGCATTTTTCTCTTTGCCATATAATAAGAAAGCCATAAGCCAACAACGACTAATACGAGATTAATTGGCAAAATCGTGATCCATTTCGTTCCCGTCAAATCTATTGCCATCGCAATTGCTGCTCCAACCGGAGTGATCATCATGGCAATTCCAAAAGAACGTCCAATTAACTCAGCTGTGATAGCTTGTCTATCTTTCTGTTGCTCCTTGTGAATAAAAATCACTTTTGCAATCGGAATCGCTGCTAAGTTGATCAAGTTCGCCAAGAAAAAACTAAAATAATGAGCGAGCTTATAAGCAGGTGCTTTTTTATTCAGCATGGCAACGAGCACTTTCAAATCCTTGACAAATTCACCTGCAGGATAGGAAATAAGAGGAATCAAACTAATAAAAAGAATGAGCTTTAATAAATCTGCAAATCCCGCCATCATGTGTAATATCGATTCACCATTTAGCATCACCACAAAAATTGAACATACAATTAACAGTGTTGAAACTAAAAAATAAAACTTTCCAGAGCCTATAAAAGCGGTGAAAAAAAGGAATAGTGATACGTATGTTAAGGACGTCCACAAAAAATCCACCGGATAAACTGTATAGGCCAAATACATGATAAAAGCGGCAGTGAAAGCGAGTCCTCTTATAGCAAATAAATTACGCATTTTTAGCTTTCTTCTTTGGTTTTATTACGAAAAATATTGTTAATATGGTGAAAATAAAGAATAACAAGGCAATTGGCCTAGTGAAAAATGGAGTTAAATCTCCACCACTTTGAATAAGCCCATTTCTTAAATACTTTTCAAAGCTTGCTCCCAATAACAAAGTAATAACGAGCGGCAACGTAGAGAAATTCCACTTATCCATGAAGTATCCTATAACACCAAATATCGCCATAATCCACACATCTTCTATACGAAAGCCAATATTATAGCTACCAGCAATACTCATAACCAAGACAATTGGCAGTAAATATACTTTTTTTGCAGAAAGCAAAAATGGAAATATTCTCGCCCCAATGGTCACCATGAAAACATACATAATAACGACAGAGATAAAAAATGAAATGAATAAACCTGTCATAAAGTCTGGCTGATTTGTAAACAATAGTGGTCCAGGTTGAAGCCCATGCATCTGAAGCCCACCGAGCAGAAGGGCTGTTACACCATCCCCAGGTATTCCAAGAGCAAGCAAAGGAATTAACGCACCGCCGATGACCGCGTTATTCGATGTTTCCGATGCTACAACCCCTTGAATGTTTCCATTTCCAAAAGTTTGCGGTTCCTTGCTGCTCTTTTTTGCTCGGTCATATGCAACAAATGTCGCCAATGATGAACCGATACCAGGCAATATCCCGATGACTGTTCCAATCAGGCTCGAACGGGAAAAATTAGAAGCAGATTCCTTCATATCTTTCATCGTTGGAATTGTTCTTTTCAATTTGCTTTTTGGAATGATCGGTGTACTTTGATCTGTTTCCAGCTCAATAAAGACCCTTGAAATAACAAACAACCCAATCATTGCCGGTACTGCAGGAATTCCATTGCTGAGGAATTCCAGACCGAGCGGATTTCGGTCTGCCGCATTAATGGGATCAAACCCCCACGACGCCAAAATTAAGCCCAAAACCGTTACGATGGCACTTTTAAAGAAATCCCCTGTTAAGCCAGCAACCATTACAAAGGCAAAAAGCATGACCATTGTATATTCAAATGGAGTAAAGGATAGTGCTAGCTTTGCTAGCTGTGGTGCAAGCATAATAAGAAACACCAGCGAAACAAGAGACCCAATTAAATTGGACATTGCCCCCATCCCAAGTGCATATGTCCCCATTCCCTTTTTAGCAAGAGGGTATCCATCAAATGCTGTTGTAACCGACGAAGGGGTTCCAGGCATGCCAATTAAAATCGCTGCAACTACTCCCCCTGATATGCCCCCAATATAAGCAGCTAAAAGTGTTGCAATTCCCGCCAACGGGTCCATTCCATAGGTGAGCGGGAGCAACATAACAACTGCTAACGTTGCTGTTAAACCTGGAATGGCTCCAAAAATGACCCCTAGCACCGTTCCAATCAGAACATATATGATCGTGGGACTTAAAAGAACGTCTGATAATATACTTAAAAAATCCACTTTTCCAGCCTCCCACCTCAAGCATCAAAATAATAAAGTATTAGGAAAATAAACATTAATAAGATTAAAAAGAATGTATAATATTCCGTTTAGCCCTAGACTAAACAAAAGGGAAACGATCCATTTCTTTTTTGCCCAATCAAACATTAGCCATGTGAGCAAGAAGACGAATAGAAGCGATGTGACATAATAACCGATATAAGTAAATCCTAGTACAAAGACAAATAACAAAATCATGGATACGAAGATTTTCATTCGGCTCTTTTTACTGATTATTTGTTGCGTTATTTCTTCATCAGTGCTTTGACCCTTTTCCAATTGCTCAACCTTACGTTGTAAAAGCCACTCTTTGCTAATACCACCTGCTGAAAAAACAATTAAAAGCCACGATAGAATAACAACATAATCCTTTTGATTAAGCACATCGCCATTAAAACCAAGCGTACTAATGTTCGCAGATGTAATTAAAAATACAATGCCACATATCAACAAAGCAGCTTGGATTGCCATATTTCTTTTCATATGCAGCCCCCTAGTTTTCCCTCTATTCAAACAATGCAATATAGGACGAGAACAAAGTTTTTCGTACCTTTGAAATTGGAGTGTAATTGCAGGAGCAAGCTCACCTTACAATTACACCCCTTTATGATTTACTTATTCATTCAAATCAATGGTCTCTGCTAAACGATCAAACAGCTCTTGTACCTGCTTATTGATGTCTGTAAATTTCTCGATATTCAAAAATTCTGACTGCATTCCATTCGTCGCTGTCATTTCTTTAAAGGCGCTTGTTTCGGCTACTTTTTCAATCGTTTCCTCCCATATATCTAACACTTCCTGCGGAGTACCTTTTGGTGCGTAAAAACCAAATCTGACTACAACATCTGTATCCATTCCAAGCTCACCTAACGATACAGCATCTTTTAAAGCTTCATGAAAATGCCTATCCAAGCTGGACGTGACTAAAGGTATCGCATCTCCAGATTCAACATATTGGATAGAATCAGGTGTTGATGCCATACGCAAATCCACTTGTCCACCAAGATGGGCGGTAATCAAATCTGCACCACTTTGGAACGGGACTAATTTAAACAACCCTTCTGCATCGACCGCCTGAATAATTGCCTCATAGGCTAAATGAGCAGTTGAACCAATGTTGGGAACCCCAACTGAAATACTGCCGGGATTTTCTTTTGCTGCTTGGAGATAGTCATCAAATGTTTTATATTCTGAATTCGCATTGCCCACTAATACATTGGGAGTATAGGCGACTTGTCCAATAAGTTCATAATCTTCATAAGAAATATCTAACTGACCAACCGCATTCATTGCATTTAATGTTGAATGGTGAAGCAAAATAGTATGACCATCTGGCTCAGCTTTCAAAACTTCCTGTAACCCATTTTTCGTATTTGCTCCTGGTAAGTTTACTACCGTAACATTTTCATCAAATAGTTTCTCTTTATTCATCACATCTGCAACTGCTCTTGCAGTTAAATCACTTGTACCACCTGGATCATAAGGAATTACAATCCTCACATCCTTCTCAGGAAAGCTTACTGAATTTCCCCCATTTTCTCCCCCTGAGGAGCTAGAACCACATCCAGACAAAATAACTGCCAATACTACAAATACAAAAAATAAATGTTTGTACCTCATTTTCTTCATCCCCCTTATTTCACATTAAAGTAAACGCTGCCAAAAGTTGGCCTATTCATGCTTTTTGGCTAATTACAGTTCAGCTATATCTTTATAAGCTTGAACGATCTCCTTAATCTCTGCTTTTACAGACTCAGAAACTGGACGCACAGGTAGTCTTGCACTGCCCACGCTTACACCAGCCACATTCATTGCTTCTTTTAAAACAGACGGTAAGCTCCCTTTTTGGAAGGCATTTCGGATCTGTCTCAATTTTCTTTGTTCAAGTTCCGCCCCCTCTAGGTCGCCTTCTTTCCATTTTTCATATATCGATACTACAACCTTCGGAAGTAAGTTGGCTGTTGCTGCAATAGCACCACCTCCACCAGCCATCAATGTCGGCAGGATTAATGAATCGGTACCAACTAAGACCGTGAAGTCAGAACTTTGCGCTTCTAAATTTTTCAGTACATTGTCAAAACTTCCGCTGCTATCTTTAATAGCTACAATATTAGGAATATCCGCTAGCTTTCTGACCGTAGCTGGTGAAAGTGGATTACCAGTCATACCGGGAATATCGTATAAAATAATCGGTATCTTGACTGCCCTTGCGATCATTTCATAATGACATTTCAGTTCTTCCTGTGATAGTTTAACGAAATATGGGGTAATGACAGAGACTGCCTTTACACCGATTTCCTCCATTTGTTTTGTTAATTCAATGACTTCAACTGTACTATTTCCTCCTGTTCCTGCGTATACTGGAACGCTGCCCCCTGCTTCTTCGACAGCGATCTTGGCAATCATGATCTTTTCTTCATTTGTTAGTGAGAAAAACTCTCCGTTGCTCCCCAAAATAAATACACCGTGACAACCTGCTTCCATAACGTTTCTTACAAGATGTCTCAATACTTTTTCTTCCACTTTCCCTTGCTCGTCGAATGGAGTGACTAGAGCTGGTATGATGCCGTAGGGTTTAAACATTTACATTTCCTCCTCGCTGTTTTTTGGTGCGAGTTCTGCTGCCATCTTTAATGCCTCTAACAACGAACCTTCATCCGCTAAATTTTTTCCAGCTATATCAAAAGCTGTACCATGGTCAACGGAGGTTCGAATAATGCCCTCTTTTAGCCCCACTGTGATATTAACTCCAGCTTCAAGTCCTAACACTTTTACTGGACCATGCCCTTGATCATGATAACAGGCAACAACAATGTCAAAATCTCCTCTTATCGTTCTGAAAAATAATGTATCGGCTGGATACGGACCCGAAACCTCGATTCCTTCTTCCTGTGCTTTTCGAATACCAGGAATCAGCTTTTCCTCTTCTTCCCCATTTCCAAATAATCCATTTTCTCCAGCATGCGGATTAATTCCACATACAGCGATTCGAATTTGGGTGAATCCTGCTCTTTTCAATGTTTCATGGGCTAGACGAATCACCTTATAAGTGCGATCAGGATTAATTAAATCAATCGCATTTCGCAATCCAACATGCGTTGTTAAATGGATGACCTTTAATTTGGGCGCCGAGAGCATCATGGAAAAATCCTCTGTCCCTGTTAAATCCGCGAGAATTTCTGTATGCCCTGGGTACAAATGTCCCCCTTTATGAAGCGCTTCCTTATTTAAAGGTGCAGTGCATATTGCGTCAATTTTTTTCTCCAACGCCAAAGCAACCGCTTCCTTTATATAACAAAAGGCAGCGTGACCTGCTTCAGCACTTACTTGCCCGTATGGGAGATCGACTGGCAATAAGGATAAATCAATGCAGTCTATCGTCCCTTTTTTAAAAACTCCTTCTTCAGGTGAATCAATGATATGAAATGTTACACTGTCTTTTAGCAAAGCTGCTTCTCTTTCTAATATTTTTGCATCTCCAATCACAACTGGACGAGACATTTTATAAACTTCATTCGACCTTAACGCCTTCAAGATAATCTCAGGTCCTACACCAGCTGCATCTCCCATGGTTATACCAATGATCGGCCGCATTTTAACCTGCCCCCTCTCAAGATGGATAATGATTGTAGTAATGAACTCTCTGCTCCAAACCCTCCTGCTTTTGTAATAGCAGTAATTTCTTTTGGATGTATGAAAGTACCGATTGGTATCCCATTCTCCACTTCATCCAATAGCTTAAATTCATGGATGCCCATAGCAAAACATACTTTTTTAGCCGTATCCCCTCCCGTAAGAAATATTCTATTAATCTCAAACTTCTCCAAAGTCTTTGCCGTTATTAACCCTAATGTTTCCGATATTTTTTCACTAACCATCGTTGCCGTCATTCCAAAAGCTGCACCTGTATCCTGTGCTAGTTTAACTTCTTCTGGATTGCCTGATGAATATAAAACAATGTCGAAGTTTTCCTCCATTCCTAACTTAATGGACTCGAGCACTCTTGTTATTTCTTTTTTATACGCTTCCTCGCCCGCTACAATGCAGTGAGAGTTCACTTTAATGGCTTTTACGAAGGGGTCAGATGAGACGATTTCAAGCTGTTTTCGGGTATTTTTATGGACGCTCCCGATAACCATTAATACGGGATGCTCATTTCTACCTAACTCGAATTCATGTTGATTTAACGATTGACCTTCCACAAGGTAATCAGCCAACCCTGCTGACCCGGACCAAACAACTTGGTAATCTGTAGCTTGAACAAAATTACTGATTTTTTCCAAATCCTTATTTGTCACTGCATCGAACACTAACAATGGGACCTGTTCAGCATAATAATCGGCCAAGCTCCTCTGAACATGGGCCTCTCCTTTGGCCAAATCGGCTACTGTGATGATGCCTGCTCTCAAATTCATGTCCTCTTCCAACATCTCCACAATATTTGACCTTACAACAGGTGTTTTCGGATCATCGGCAAATTCCGTTTTATGTAGCGGCTTTCCATCAATAAAAAGAACGCCGTTTTCTACTGTTCTACCATTATCCGGATAAGCAGGAGCAAAAATCATAAAATCAGGTCGAAAGCTATCATACACTGCTTGCATTTCAGCTCCAATCTTCCCCCTTAGTGTCGAGTCCACTTTTTTATAAACGACTTCAGGATTCATTTTTTTGATGAGCACAGAAGTTTGTTTGACACGCTGATAAGCTTCTTCAGCAGATAAGGCCCTGCTGTCTGTATCAATGACCAGAACATCCAGGTCAGACTGAAGAGGACTTTCACTGGACATCCACACAGATGTCATAAACCCTTTTCTCGCAAATTTAACACCTGTATCATTTGCCCCCGTTAAGTCATCTGCTATAATCCCAACCCTCAAAATTTCTCCTCCTAATTCCAAAATCCTTAAAATTCAGCAACCGCTTACAAATATGTTGAAAAAAACAACACATCCTCCATGATTGCATCGTTTTTTATTTCATAATTTTAAGATAACGGCAATATGTTTAAAAATCAACACAAAAATATGATATTAAGTTAATACATTGAAAATAGTTGCATTTTGAAACAAAAATAGCTAAAAAAAGACTGGATACTTAACTTCCAGTCTCTTTCTCTTTATTTATTATTCAACTTTCTCCATAAGGTTGAACGATTTATCCCTAACCGTTTTGCTACTCTGGACTGGTTCATATTTTCTTGCCGCATCACAATATCAATAATGTCTGCCTCTATCGCCGTCAAAGGCTGCTCAAGATTAATCACTTGTCCATCTGACCCCTGATTTTCTTGCAAAATCGGCAAAACTTCTTCGGATATATATTCATCAGCAGTTACTTTAACAAATTCTTCTACCATTTTTTTTAGTTCAATCAAATTTCCATTCCACGGATGACGCTTCATTATATCTATCACTTCGGACCTGACTCCGACAATTTGTTTTCCATATCGTTCATTGTAATGAACGATAAACGTTTTTACCATTTCTTCTAGCTCCTCCATTCTTTCTCTCAGAGGAGGGAAATAGAGCAGACTTTCATTTAATAAACGGTAAAGCTCCGGATCGAAACGATTTTGATTGGCATTTAGAACATCATGTTCACCAATAAAAGCAAACACTAGATGAGCTCTTATCTTGCTGTATAACTGCATGAACTTTTCCTGTTGTACAATGGATGTGTTTTCAACACCTTTAATATAAATCAAATCGGGCTCGTCCATTTCCTTTTCAAGCATTATTAAAAATTGATTGAAGCTCTTCATTGTTATCCTGCCTAGCTTCACCTCTATTAGAACGCTCCCCTTTGGAAAGTGAGACTTAAATAACGATTGCATAAACATACTCTTTCCTGCACCCTCTTCCCCGCTAACAGCAATTGGAAGATGAGATTCCATTCTTTTTTTCCCTACAGCTACCGCATTATGAAAGAGGGCAGATGAAAGTAACAGCTGTGGGTAGCTTTCCATTTTATGATAGAAAACGACAGGGATTTCTTCCTTCAATTGGTTCGGCCTTTGTAATGAAAAAATATAAAGGGGCCTCTGTTTTTTTCTTTGAAAATAATTAGCCTTTATCGTGTACAGCTCATCTGTATCCTGGATCGCAAGCTGGTACTGCAGCTTCAACCCACTTTTGATAAACTGCACGATTTTTTTAAAATAGGGCTGCACTTCAAAGAGTGATAATACACTCCCCTGCACGATTGGCTCTATTTGCAGCGTCTTGTAAAAAGATTGATTGGCAAAACGCACTGTACCATCCTCTTCTATTAAGGCAATAGGCGTATCAACCTCGTATAGAATATTTTGATAAAACATTGTTTCTTCACTTAATCTTTCTAATGCCTGGTGCATATGTTTTGCCTTTTCAAAAGCCTCTATAATCGATTCTCTTCCAGAGGTGATTAACACTCCCTGCAATCCCATCTCATTTGCCAAACGAACCGTTATCGTATCGCCAACAATAATCTTTACACCATTCTCCTTCGCCTTTCGTATTGCTAGCTCCACTTCATCCTTATGCGTAATAACCGTATAAGCAATATCAATATCAATCAGTTTTGAAATTGATTCAAACCCTTGAATGATATTTTTAAATGCAATCATCTCCATCGGCTGTTGATATCCTTTTAATAACGTTAAAATGCGTAAAATATCATAACCTGAGACTTCTATATCAATAACTGGAATAGATGTATGCTCTCTAAGCATGTCTGCGGTTCCACCACGGCTAATAATAAAATCAATCTCTTCATCCTTATAAGTCTCCAACAACAGTAAGCTTTCTGTTAAGTCTGCCATATGAATGATAATCTCAAATGAAGCGAGATCACCCTCCATCGCTTTTATCGATTCCATCAAACCTTGATAAGGCGCAATAACCAATACTTTTATCTTCAGATTCACCATTTTTCACACCTACAATCCTAATTTGCTCCCTCTGAATACGCTTTAACAAATATATATATTGCAACAATCATTATAATTACTTTCATAATATATGTAACCATTTCATTTTGCAACAATAATCAAATTGATTATATGTAAGATTTTCCAGTTTAAAAGAAAAGAAGGGAATGAATCGTGATTAGAGAGGAAGAAGAGAGGAAGAAAAAAAGCCAAACCTCTATGCGTGAGGCTTAGCTTTTTGGTGGAGCTGTTCAATATATGCATATGCTTGATCGATTTCTTCTTCCGTGTAATTTTGCTTCTTTTTAAGAGTGTGAACTTTTTCCTCGACCTCTTTTCTATCGAGATTATCAAAATAAAGAATGGTGGACACAAGCTCAAGAAATCGTGCACTTTGCTCATTCATGTCGGTCATGCAATCCTCAAGGCATGGCATATCAATTTCATTTAAACTAAGGAACTCTTTACCTGTTTCCGTTAAAGTGTAACGATATTGATAATATCCACCTTTATTCTCCTTCACTTCATCGACAAATCCCATATTACAAAGCTCTTCCATTCGTAAGGTTAGCTCTTCAGAGTATGGCCCGTAAAAATGAAATTGAAATCGTTCCTGGAATGGGAATGTTATTTTCTTCGCAATATATATCATCTTTTGCAGCTTCTTCCGACCAGTTATTTCACCTGAAGCGGCAAGTGCTTGCATCAGCTTAGCGTGATCTTTTAACAAGACAAGGTCAACTCCTTATAATTCTAAAAGCGTTCGAATTTGCTCTTTTATATTTTTCTTTGTCGTATCATCGATTAATAAATCCTCTGGATAATAGAGCTTATGATCGGTTCTTCTTTTTCCAGAAATAGCATCGACAATCTCGGACTCACGGGAAAGTTCTCGAATGTCCCCATTGCCCATAAGTAGTTGAATAGGAAGCCTCTCCTCCTCTTCTCCTGGTCGATAGAAGTCATAAGGAAGGTCCGATGAGGAATCGACAACTAAATAATATTCTGGGTCCAACCCAGCCTTTATAAAAAGCGTCGAGAGTTCTGCCAGCTTCTTATATTCCTTCGCAGGATCAAATTCCACATACTTAAATAGATTTCGATTCACAAATCGCTTACATAAATCACTTAATATGTCATCCTCTTCATCCTGCCACATTTGAAAATAGTAGAGGATAATCGATTCATCTAGCTTTAAATAGTCTTCTAAGGTGAGAGTGTCCTCAAAAATGGAGGTAAAATGGGTTGGCTCTTGATGAAAAACGTATTGATCGTGATACAGTTCTTTTGCTCTGTGCAAGATTTTCGTCAAAATCACTTCCGCACTTCGAGTTACAGGATGGAAATATACTTGCCAGTACATTTGGTACCGGCTCATAATGTAGTCTTCTACAGCGTGCATCCCTGTTTTCTTAATAACGACCTGATCCTCATGGGGGCGCATCACACGCAAAATTCTTTCCATATCAAAATGACCGTAGCTCACACCGGTAAAATAGGCATCTCTTTGTAAATAATCCATTCGGTCTGCATCGATTTGACTTGAAATTAAACTGATCACAATTTTATTCTCAGACGTCTTTCCAATTACCTCTGCCACACGTTTCGGAAAATTAGGCTCCACCCTCGAAAGCACAGCATTTACTTCTGTGTTCCCTAAAATAATGGCCTGAGTAAAATATTCATGATCAAGGGCAAATACTTTTTCAAAGGAATGGGAGAACGGACCATGGCCAAGATCATGAAGTAACCCTGCACAAAGAGATAGCAAGCGATCCTCTTTGTTCCATTTTGGCCTATCGACAAAAACGTCATCGACAATTCTGCGGATAATTTCATACACTCCTAAAGAATGATTAAAACGGCTATGCTCTGCACCGTGGAAGGTTAAAAAGCTTGTCCCTAATTGTTTAATTCTTCTAAGCCTTTGAAATTCCTTTGTGCCGATCAAATCCCAAATTACTTGATCCCGAACGTGAACATAGCGATGTACAGGATCTTTAAATACCTTCTCTTCCTTCAGCTTTTGCTCAGCGTAATCCATTTTCTACCTCCTCTCCATAAAGCATCCCGGCATCGTTACGAAACGAACTTATCTAGTTATACATTATATCCTTGTTCCATTTACAAATCATTACATAATGAAAAAATTAGAGAAAATTCGACAAAAGTCCTAGAATCAACAAAAGAAAAAATCACCTTTAATGAAAATTCAAGAAAGGTGATCGACATTTGGAAATACGACATTATTTTTTTAATTTTTTATTCACTTTTTCCATTAATTCCTCTTCTGTTAACGCAGCCAACGGACGATTATTAACAAAAGCAAAAGTCTTCTTTCGCCCAGGGCCACAATAAGATTGACAGCCAATATCAATTGTCGCATCGGGATCGATGGCTTTTAGTTTCGGAATCAATGTTTTTAAGTTCACGGCCTGACAATCATCGCAAACTCGAAATTCGTTTGCCATAGTATTACAACCCTTTCTATCAATCGATCATCTATACGGATATAATTATACTTTTTTGCCAATCATAAGGCTTAAATAATGAATTTACACATTCGCCATTTTACCTCTTCTCTTAGCCGATTGCAAGTTCACACATCTCTATCGATTTGGAAAAATTTTAAAAAATCTACTATCCTTTTAATCACTTTTGTATAAACCTTTGCAAAACTGGTCATCCTGTGACTAAGCACGATAAAAAATTAGAATTAAACACATAAGGGGTTGAAAAAAATGAAGGTTCGTCAAGACGCATGGACAGACGAAAATGATTTATTGTTAGCAGAAACTGTACTAAGACATGTACGCGAAGGAAGCACACAGCTAAACGCATTTGAGGAGGTTGGTGATAAGCTCAATCGAACTTCGGCAGCATGTGGATTCCGGTGGAATGCAGTTGTTAGACATCGCTACGAAAAAGCGCTGCAGTTAGCAAAAAAGCAACGTAAACAAAGGCAAAGAATGCTAGGGAAGGAACAAGGTGGAAAAAAGAAATTACTATATTCACCGCCCACTCCTTCGATGGACGAGATGACCTTTTTGTCTCAAACAGCAGAGACAGACGTACAACCAAGCGGCGAAATGAGTGTAGCAACACCTGTTGCAACACAAACATATACTGGACAACTAAATTTGGAAATGGTGATCTCCTATTTACAGAATCTAGATAGTTCTAATTTTCAGGTTGATATATTAAAAAGTGAGAATGAAAGATTGAAACGTGAAAATGCCGAAATGCGTAAAACAAACCAGGAACTGCAAGCAAAAATCGAGCAGTTGGAACAAAACACTGTCACCATCCAAGAAGATTACGAGACCCTCATGAAAATCATGAATCGGGCAAGAAAACTTGTTTTATTTGAGGAGGAAGAGCGTCCTGCCTCCACATTTAAGATGGATCGCAATGGAAATCTAGAAAAAGTAGCTGAGTAACAAGGGGGATATGGCGAAGAACTTTCTGAACTTAGCCGTAGATCTTGTTTAAACAGAGCTGGTGCTAAACTATTATTGGCTCATTATGTATGAAGCCTTGGTTTCGCACATGGGCCCAAGATCAACACCGACAAATTACAAAGCCTAACAATAAAAAGATTTTCTTTTCGAGGAGAAAGGTTGGTAACAATATCTTTCTTAAGAAAGCCGTAGCAAAACTAAATGCTACGGCTTTTTACTGTCCAGAAAAGATCTTTTGATTGCGCTCTATTACCCGTTCATGATAGCTCTGAAAAAGGGGTAATTCTTCTTCAGTTAAGGTTCCTGCATATAAATGTTCACTATTCCTCCGCAGAACTTGCAGTAAGCGTAGCATAACATCCTCTACCGTTAAATTTCGCTGCGTTAATTCTGATAATGAGGCCATCACAACCGGATTAATTTCTGGATATTCAAATTTGGTTTCAGATTGCCTTTTTCCTAATCGATAAAACTCTTGAATGAGCTGAGCCCGTTCACTTCCACTCCCATTGACGCAGAGATAGATTTGCACAGCAACCCCTCTGCGCAGACGCCTTTGCGATATGCCAGCGAACTTTCTTCCGGCAATACTTAAGTCATAGCTACCGGGGCAATATGAGCCGACAATTTCCCGCGCCTCAATTTCCACATTTAGATCGGCAAACATCGCTGCAACTAAAGCGAGCATTGCATCATAGCCACGATTTATATCAATGCCATTCTCTGTTTCCGGGAAAATAAGCGACACATTTAAGACGCCTTCGTCAAGGACAACTGCCAACCCACCTGAATTTCTCACAATGTAACGATAACCACGTTCCTCCAAGTGCTGCAATCCATCCGCTAAATAGGGCAGCTTCGTGTCCTGTATCCCCAGAACGATCGTATTATGATGCACCCAGGACCTTGCTGTTGCTGGTGAGAGGCCTGCTCCAACTGAAGCACATAAACAATCATCCATGCCAAAAGATTGAAGAGCATTGACATGTAAGCCAACAACCGATTGGTCTATCACTCGCCACACTTTTTGACTTAATAAGTCTTCCTGCATCCCTTTGTTTTCTCCTTCTACTCACTTTTATTAATCAATTTATTATATTATGTTTTCTTTTTAGTGAAAAAACAACTCCTATAAAGGAAAGCGATTTGAAAGCTTGGGCTTCCTTCGGCAGAAAAAACGAGCAAAAGGGTACCCCGTTAAGCATTAGCCCTTGTGGATACCCTATTGCCTTTTGCCATCCCCCTTAAAGGGAAGGCAGCATAGAATTATTGTTCTAAAGCTTGCGCCGCTGTAATAAGAGAAAGCTTGTAGACATCTTCTTCATTACAACCTCTTGATAAATCATTGACCGGACGGTTTAATCCTTGCAGGATTGGTCCTACCGCTTCGAAATTTCCAAGGCGTTGCGCAATTTTATAACCAATATTTCCAGCCTCTAAGCTCGGGAAAACAAATACATTCGCATCACCTTTAAGAGGGGAATTTGGCGCTTTTTTCTCCGCAACTGATGGAACAAAAGCGGCATCAAATTGGAACTCACCATCTAATACAAGTTCAGGGTTTAATTGTTGAGCAATTTTAACCGCTTCTGATACCTTTTCCGTTTCCGGTGATTTCGCTGAACCTTTTGTTGAGAAGCTTAGCATTGCTACGCGCGGTTCAATATTAAACATTTTTGCTGTAGTCGCACTCTCAAGAGCTATTTCTGCTAGATCTTGACTGTCTGGAGAAATATTGATCGCACAATCAGCAAAGACATATTTCTCATCACCACGAACCATGATGAATACACCGGATGTCTTTTTCACGCCTGCTTTTGTTTTAATTATCTGCAAGGCAGGGCGAACGGTGTCTGCTGTTGAATGAGCTGCACCACTTACTAAACCATCAGCTTTATTCGTATGTACAAGCATCGTTCCGAAGTAATTTTCATCTAAAAGGATTTTTCTAGCATCCTCTTCTGTAGCCTTCCCTTTTCTTCTTTCAACAAAAGAAGCAACCAACTCCTCCATATGCTCATAAGCTTTCGGATCGTAAATCTCCATTCCGTTTAAAGAAACATTCAAGCTTGTTGCCTTCTCTTGAATCTCTTGGACATTCCCAATAAGAATAGGTGTTAAAACTTTTTCGTCTGCTAATCGAGCTGCTGCTGCAATGATTCTTTCATCCAAACCTTCTGGAAAAACGATTTTCACTTGCTTGCTGCTTGCCTTTTCTTTTAACGTTGAAAATAAATCACTCATATGTCATCCTCCTTATATTGAAAAAAATAATATAAACTATTCATTTACTTAACCTATCTCTATCATTTCGCGGGGCAAAAAGGATCCACCTTCATTAGCATACCCTTCTCATATAAATTTTCAAGAAGTCGAGCAAATGAGAACGTTTACTTTGAAAAAGTTTATATATTCTTAAAAGTTGAATATTTGAATGTTGAGTTTCCTTTTTACTATTTACGAAAAAGCACGGATTTAACCAGCATAATTTCCTTATTTATCCTAAAATGGAAGTTGTCTTTCCATTCAAGGTTTATTCATATTTTTAATGGTGAAACTATGTTATAGTAATTTTAATTAGTGAATGATTTCTATTGAAATCGCCACATTTTAGTACATATTTAGGAGTGATGAGTGATGAGTGAAGCGGTTAAAACGCTCGATGGTTGGTATTGTCTACATGATTTCCGTGCAATGGACTGGACGACTTGGAAAATGATATCTCCAGAAGAAAGACAAGCAGCCATTCACGAGTTTTTAGGTCTAATCGAAAATTGGAACCGTACGCAAGACGATAAAAAGGGTAGTCATGCATTATATACGGTTGTTGGTCAAAAAGCAGATTTTATGATGATGATTTTACGACCAACAATGGAAGAATTAAATGAACTTGAAACTGAGTTTAACAAAACAAAGCTTGCTGAGTTTACAGTTCCTATGCATTCGTATGTTTCAGTGGTAGAGCTAAGCAATTATTTACCATCTGATCAAGATCCATACCAAAACCCAGAAATTTTGGCACGTCTCTATCCAACGCTTCCAAAAGCAAAATATGTTTGCTTCTATCCAATGGACAAGCGCCGCCAAGGAGAGGACAACTGGTATATGCTTCCAATGGAGGAAAGACGCAGCTTAATGCGCAGCCATGGGATGATCGGACGAAGCTATGCTGGACAAGTAAAGCAAATCATTACTGGTTCGGTTGGTTTTGATGACTACGAATGGGGTGTAACACTGTTCTCTGATGATGTTCTCCAATTCAAAAAGCTTGTTTACGAGATGCGTTTCGATGAAGTGAGTGCACGTTACGGAGAATTCGGTTCATTCTTTGTTGGAAACATCCTTGAAGTTAACCGAATTGAATCATTTTTACACGTTAATTAATTATTTTTGAATAGAGGGCGTCTTAAATGCGAAAGCTTTTGAGACGCCCTTTAAAACGAAGCCCTAAAATAAGACTTTCCTCGTTATTACAACCATCTTCATGAAAACCACCAAAAAATATGACGCTTTCGCATCATTACGTATTGTGAGTGTTTGCGGTTTACTGCTGCTTTTTATCCTTCTCAGCAAAAACAAACACCATGACCTTCAGTAGGATCCAGTTGCTCTTTAGTACTTACTAAAGCGCCTTTTTTTGCCTTAAAATCTTCAAATTTCTTCATTACTTTCCCAGCTTGTCTAGTGTCATAAAAGAAAAAATAGAATCATAACTATCCAATAGGATCTAATTTATCGTAAGTTTCATATGTAAAAAACGAACATATTCTTCGCATAGAAAAATATATATAGTGATAGCTCAACTTCTGCATTGCTTCATTATGAAGATCTGTTCAATTGTCCAAAATCGTTCGTTTTTTGTTTAGTGTAAGAAAATATTAAAATTACATTTATTTTTAGGAGGGAAGTCAATTGACGTACAATCCCAATTCTTATTCAAAAACACCCTATTATGGATACCAACAGCCTACCTATGGATACGGCGCTCCAGCAGGTCAAGCACCGACAGCGCCTCCAGTGCAGACAGGAACCATGTTTCCAACTGCCGGAGGACAACAGCCGACACAGCAGATTCCAGGAATGCTGCCACTGGAACAGTCTTATATTGAAAACATTTTACGTTTAAACAGAGGAAAATTAGTAACGGTGTATGCAATGTTCGACACAGTCTCTGCTGAAGGTCCATCGACACGAACCTTTAGAGGAATTATTGAAGCAGCTGGAAGAGACCATCTGATTATTAGCGATCCAGAGTCTGGCACGCGCTATTTAATTCCAATGGTTTATTTTGGCTATGCCACATTTGACGAGGAATTAGAGTACGACTATCCATACGGAGTACCGGGGGCAACCGCTTACCCACCGAGGTAAAAAAGCATAAGAACCTGTGCTAAGTCCATGTTAAATTTTATGAAAAGGCTTTTTGAAACAGAATGTGATAAATCGATCTAAAGCTTATTTCGTGTAAAGCCTTCATTGCGCTCATCTTACAATTATCCTGAAAGAAAGCATGAGCCAAAATTGAACATCGCCTAATAAAAGCCAATATAAAAACGGGATCCCCCTTGAGGTTCCCGTTTTTACATTATTTTTACAGCTGCAATCACAAGCAATAACCACGCTGCCAAAAAGGCTATGCCACCCAATGGAGTAATTGCCCCAAGCACGGAAATTTGCGTTACGGCAAGGATGTATAGGCTCCCCGCAAAAAGAATGATTCCGATAAACATAAGCCATCCAGACCATGTTAAGAGCGCACTTGCTGGATATTTACCAAGCAGTATCGCAATAATAAATAGACCTGTTGCGTGAAACATTTGATATTTGACCGCTTTTTCCCAAATATTTATATATTTTGGTTCAAGCTTCCCTTCTAATCCATGCGCTCCAAACGCACCTAATGCGACTGCTAAAAAAGCATTGATCGCACCTAAAATAATTAATATTTTCATGTTCATTCTCCTTTGGCGCAAAAAATTGCAGATTTGCTTAATAGACTGACGTTATTCTTTAACCATGTTCAGTGCTCTCTGGTACATTGCAGCTCCTGCAAACTAAATGGCGTAGAACAATGCTAAGCGTTTAAAAGTCAAAGAGAGAATCACCGTTTGCTTCATCATCTACTTTCATTTTTGCTGGCTGTTGATATTGAACTGCCCGCTGAGGTTCGATAGGGGAAGATTGCGGAAATGATGACATTGGGCGTTGGCGACTTGTCTCCTGCTCCAATGCCAACTCACACAATGTTTTAATTGCATAGATCTTCTCTCTTATTCGCACTTCCGAGTCGCTTTGTTTCGCCTGCTTTAACTCTTCCTCTATTTTATCAAGCAATGATTGCATCGAAATATTCATTTTACCACCTCACAGTTATCTACTTTACCATATCATATCTTACAGAACGGGATTTTAAAAAAGAAATAGATTCCATGAGGGAAACGAACGGCGTAATGCTTATTTCTTCTCGTATTTCAAACACTTATGTCCTGAAGCTCGCAAAACCTCTTGAGAAGGAAGCCTGCTTGTTTTAAATTGGAAGGCCCGGCAACCCTTTGGAAACTTCTTATCCCACGTAACGTAAAAATGTTTGCAGGCAAAACAATTGATTCGTTCTTCCTTCAATATCGTCAACCCTTTTCATTTTAACTCATTTTCTACTGTTATTTCAGATTCAAAGCTCAGTCCCCAATCAATTTCTTTTCTATTGCCCTTTCTCAATAATTGATTAATTCGCGAAAACGGTCTACTTCCAAAAAAGCCTCTATGAGCCGATAAGGGACTTGGATGGGAGGAAGCCATGACAAAATGCTTCTGCTCATCGATCAGACTCCGCTTTTTTTGAGCCGGCTTTCCCCAAAGCACAAAAATAATTGGAGTTTCCCTATCGTTTAGGCATGTAATAATCCTATCCGTAAACGTTTCCCAGCCTCTTCCTTGATGGGAATTGGCTTCCCCTGCTCGGACCGTTAGAACCGTGTTTAAAAGGAGAACGCCCTGCTCCGCCCATTTTTTTAAGTAGCCATGATCTGGAATGTTACAGCCTAAATCTGCTTCAAGCTCCTTATCAATATTTTTAAGTGATGGCGGAATTGGAACCCCAGGTAAAACAGAAAAGCTCAATCCATGTGCTTGATTTGGACCGTGATAAGGATCCTGACCTAAGAGCACAACCTTCACATCATCAAATGAGGTTAAATTAAGCGCCTGAAAAATATATTCTTGCGCTGGATAGACAATCGAATGCTCATATTCCATTCGCACAAAATCGATCAGCTCTTGAAAGTATCGCTTTTCCATCTCCGATTTCAATTTCTCGCGCCAATCTCGATGCAAGAGACTATTGATGTTCATAGTGTACAGTCACCTCATAGCCGATTTGTTCAAAAAATTTCTGCAATGTTTTTTCAGCATTTGCTTCAGCCATTTGCAACAGCCCCTGAGCCATCGCCTCTTCCTTCACAAGTTCCTTTGCTTCTGCAGCCAGTTCAAAAGCTTCCTCCCAATTAACCTCCGCACGGAAAATCCCTTCGACCGAAAAAGCTTGTACATGATCAAAGTCTAATGATGGCTCTTGAATAATGGTCGCAGAAGGCAACGTGATCTCTAACGTCTTTTCTTCTTCGTCTATTCTTAAATTCTCGGCATTCACATTTTCTAAGTCAACCCCTGCCGTTACTGTACCAGGTACAACTAATAATAACTTTCTTTTTGTCCCAGGAATATTCGTTGATATTTCCTTTCCAAACAACTGGTTATCCTCTTTTTCAATTACCGCCTTTACAAATGCTTGGGAAGAGGCCAGTGAAGAGAGCTCCTTCATCTGTTCTATGAAGCTACCTTTTTCCACCTTTGCTTCGGTTCCAGAAAAGAGCTTAAAAGTTCCAATTCCAATTACAGTTCCAACTAATAATAGCGCAACTAAAATAACGATTATTTTCAAATACCACTTCCGAAGACCTACTTTTAAAAAGCCTTTAAAAGTTGGCGTTCTTTTATTTATATCTAAAGCAGCCGTAGTTGCCGTCTGCTCCTTACCTTGCTGAAGTTCATTCATGATCGCATCAAGCTGTGCTAATATTTTCTCATCATCTCTCTTTTCCATTATCCTCGCCCTCCTAATCCTATGTCCTTCTACCTATTATAAAGGAAAAAGAAAGAATCGATAAGATTAATAGATTTTCCATTTCGCATAGACTGGCAGTTACACCACTATGCCAGCATCTTCTTAACCATTAGTCTTTGTTATAGTGACTCGTTTCGAGGTTGCCCAATGGACTGGCTGTTCTCCTTCTAGATGCGCTTTTTCGCAGGCAAGGACGATTTGCATTTCTCACAGAATCCTCACCTTCCGTTCCAATCAATAGGAAGGGCATCCACAAACAGAAACTTTCCAGCAATAAAAATACCTCCTTGCCATTACAGCAAAGAGGTATGTCATTTACATTATCCAAGCAATCTTTGGTAAATGGAGCGGGCCTGTGCTAAATCTTTTGTTCCATGGATGAGGGCTCGTCCATCTTTAAAAATCACGATTCGATTAGCTTCCATTTCGATTGATAATAAGTATGGATTTCCTTTCACTTCATAGTGAATCGAGCTTAAATGAGCGGCGAGCTCATTGAGATCCACCTCTCCTTCCTTTGACGGACGGATTTGCACCGTGTCTCGACCACATAACACTTCTGATTTCATCAAATTCTCTCGACTTAAGTATGGATACGTTCGCTCACTACCACAGGATAAGCAGCTTTCATCCTTTGCTCTCGACATTTTCATGCTGCTATATTGATTCCTCCATAAATCGAAGCTAACGAAAGAGTGACGCAGTGCCTCCCAGTCTTCCACGAGAATTTTTAATGCCTCAGCCGTTTGATGAGCCACAACCATCTGCACAGTTGGGGCAATAATCCCAACTGTATCACAAGTCATTCCCTGTACAGGAAGAGACTTAAGCAAGCAATTAAGACATGGCGTCTTTCCAGGGATAATCGTGAAACTCATCCCAAAGCTTCCTACACAAGCACCGTAAATCCAAGGAATTTGATATTTATGGGCAATATCATTAAGCGCCATTCTTGTCTCAAAATTATCAGTCGCATCAAGGATGAGATCGACGCCCTTCACAAGTTCATCAAGCATTTCAGGAGTCGCATCACCAACTACGGCACAAAGCTCTACATCAGAGTTAATCGCACTTAATCGCCGTTCTGCAGCCACAGCCTTCGGCAGTTTTTGTAGCACATCTTCCTCCGTATAAAGCTGTTGTCTTTGGAGATTGCTTGCTTCCACATAATCCCGATCGACAATCGTTAATTTCCCAACCCCTGCCCGAGTCAATATTTCACCATTGCTGGAACCGAGTGCGCCTGCACCAATCATGAGAACATGCTTTGCTCGCAGCTTCTCTTGTCCATTTTTCCCAATCGGAGCAAATAACATCTGTCTTGAATAGCGTTCGTACATCACTATCCCTCCTTTCCAGGTAGAAAAAACTGCCCAACGGACAGTTTAAATGAAAATCATTCTAAAGGCTGATTGTAAAGCACACAAACCCTTGAGAAATGCGAAGTTACTCTAACAGGGCATATACGTAACTTTACAATGAAAGCAATTTGTAGCTAGACAAGGGCAAGCAACGAAGAATGCGAGCGTTCGCCATCTGTCTGGAAATTAACCTCCGCTCACAGGAGGAATAAACGCAACTTCATCGCCTGCTTCAATAACATCCTCATTTGAAGCAAATTCTTCATTTATCGCTGTCATCGCAGAGTCAAGCTTCTGAAGGTTATATTCCGCTGCAAGTAATTCCTTCACTTCAGCAACTGTTCTCCCCGCTACATCGATGCGAATATTTTCTTCACCAACCTCATCCTTTAAATGAGCGAAAAATAGAATTTTATTCATATAAATCCTTCTCCTCTGGTTTTCCTGTAGGATATGCGACCTTTTCGAGCTGATCACCAATCCACTCTTCTCCGTCCTCCCAATGCTCCTTCTTCCAAATGGGAACGATTTCTTTAATTCGCTCGATCGCATGGCGATTGGCTTCATATGCATCAGCACGGTGAGGGGTTGACACAGCAATCACTACCGCTACATCGGTAATGTCTAATCTCCCAACACGATGGGTGATCGCTACCTCCGCGCCTGGCCACCGCTCTTTAATTTCATCACCAATTTGCTCAAGCTTTTTGACAGCCATTGACTCATAGGCCTCATAAATTAAATAAAGGGTCTTTTTTCCCTTCGTTAATTCCCTGACTGTTCCAATAAATGTCGTAATTGCCCCTGCATTGCGCTGTACAACCTTATCAATTACTGCTTGTATATTAATTGGTTCTTTTGCAATTTCAAAATTCATCATCTAGCACCCTCTTCAACGTCATTGTAAATTTCTCGGCTCCGCATTTACTACAACAGAATAGCCACCAATTGCCTCCACTCTAGCCTGAAACTCCTTTGACTGAATGATGCCTACTAATTGCTGCCCTCGGTCACTTTCAAAGAAAGCCTTTGTCATGAGCAGATCGTACTCTTCATCAGCGATCGCAATAAAATCTAAGCCCATCGCCTTTGCTGCCGGGTAAATTCCAAGACCGACCGCTTTCGGACTGCCCTTCACCTCAGCTGCAACACTAAGATGGGAAAACATCTCCCGATCATAACCATTGATTTGTTCTGGCTCTATCCCGTGCTCTCTTAATAATAAATCAAATAAGATTCTCGTGCCGGCTCCTTTTTGACGATTTACGAACAATGCTCCTTTTTCAGCAATATCAGAAACATCTTTGATATTTAACGGATTTCCTTTTGGCAGAAGCCATCCTTGCTTCCTTCTTAAAAATGGGTAAAGAACGACTTCTTGCTCCGCAAGAAATTTCTTCACATAAGAAAGATTATATTGCTTTGTTTCAGGATCCAATAAATGGACTCCTGCCATGTGAGCTTCCCCTTTTCTAATGGCCATAATCCCCGCCATACTGCCGACATGTGAGGAAATAATTTTTGCATTGTTCGATTGCGCACGTAGATAAGATGAGAGAATATCAATGGTTAAATCGTGACTGCCATTAAACACCACAGCGGACTTTATTTCCTCCTCGGAACGAAGAAGCTCTATTTCAACATATTCCCCTTGTTCATATCCCAATTGTTCAGAAGGAACAACTAATAACCCGTCTGCTTTCACAAGAGACATCGTTACTCCCGCCGCTCTTGTTAAGGGGTTAGCAATATATTCGCCTCCCACATAGCCAATGGTCATACGTACAAAATCTTCCGCCCCCATTGTTGAAACAATCCTACGCCCTAGCTTTACCTTTAACGTTTGCCTTTTCGGCACTGTTATTCCTAAATATGCACAAACAAGCGGGCGCACGAACCATTCAAGGGATAAATACGCAGAGACAGGATAGCCGGGAATACCAATAACAATGGTATCGTTTATTTTTCCTAAAATTACTGGCTTGCCCGGCCTTGTTGCCACACCATGGGTAAACACTTCACCAAGCTCAGCGATAAGATGAACAGTATAATCCTTTGAACCTGCTGAGGAGCCAGCATTGATGACAACGATATCAGAGGCTTCAACAGCATCTAGCAAAGCTTGCTTAATTTCTTCCGGTTGATCCTTTACTATCTCATGCAAGATCGGGGCCCCACCCCACTCATAAATGTAGTTGGCGATTACAGAACCATTAAATTCGATTAATTTTCCTGGTTCGGCCCCTACACTCGGAGCAATTAATTCGTTTCCCGTTGGAATAATCGTTACGACAGGTGGTCGCACCACTTTAATTTTTGTCGTTTGCGACGCCAATAGCACCCCTATATCAACCGGTCTAATTTTATGTCCTTGCGGAAAAAGCATTTCTTCTTGGACGATGTCTTCACCTATCGGACGAATATGCAGCCATGGAGAAACCGGCTCAATAATTTCAACGACATCCTCCGATAACTCATCCACATTTTCAATCATAATCACTGCATTAAATGGTGAAGGAATAATATTTCCTGTGTCCACATAGACAAAATCTTCATTTCGTTTTAGCTGAACTGGATTCTGTTCATGAGCCAAAAAAGTATCCTCAGCCCTTACAGCAATTCCATCCATAGCAGAAGCATGGTAATGAGGCATTGAATTTAATGCAAATACTGGCTCCGCTGTTATTCTTCCTAATGCTTTACTGCTATCCACCCACTCCGTTTCCCTGCGCGGACGAAAATGGGTGAGAAGCTCTTCTACTGCCACTTTTCGAGGTTTATCCTGGAGGTATACTTTTCGTTTGTATTTTTTCATTGTTTCACACCTCATTGAAATAATATAACAGGTACTCGCTCTCCTTTATGGATCCCTTCACTCTCGGAAGCAATTTCCAACATCCCATCACTTTTTACAAGAGTAGAGATGAGCCCTGATTTCCCCAAAATCGGCTCGGCATACCATTCATTTTTTTCTTCAAAAAGTCGAATGCGAATATAATCTGTACGACCTGGAGCAGAAGGGATATTTTTTGTTACCTTCGCAAAGGTGAGCCTCAAATGATTCACGCTTCCTCCTCCCAGAATATCGAGAATCGGTTTGCCAAATAACGAAAAAATAATCATCGCTGAAGCCGGATGTCCAGGGAGACCAATAATCGGTTTTATTCCTGCTTGTGATAAAATCGTTGGTTTTCCTGGTTTAATTGAAATTCCATGGACATAGACCCCCGGCTCTCCCAATGCTTCTATCACCTCGACCGAATAATCCTTCGTTCCCACTGAACTGCCACCTGTAAGGATAAGACAATCTGAGATATCGAGCAATTCTCTCGCTCGTCTTTCCAATTCATCTCGGCTATCTTCGACAATACCGCCATAAATAAAATCAAGCCCCCATTGCTTAACTAATGCACCAATGGTTGCTCCATTCATATCTCGGACTTCTCCCATTCGCAAATCCGGCGACTCCATAGGAACAATTTCATCTCCCGAAGATAAATATCCTACAACCGGCTTCCGCCAAACTGAAACCTGATGGACCCCTTGGGAAGCCAGAGCGCCAATTTCTTGGGCACGAAGTTTTGTCCCTTTAGTCAAGAGCACCGCACCTTCTTTTAAATCCTCTCCAATCGAAATTACATTTTCCCCTGGTGCGACTTGCCGATATAAATTCAACAGGTGACTTATTTCTTCGCAATGTTCAATCATAACAACAGCATCACTGCCATCCGGGAGCATTCCTCCAGTTGGAACATACATCGCTTCTCCACTTTGTATTGGCCTTTCTGGCACCTGTCCCATTTTCACTTCCCCTACTACGGTTAAAAAGCCTGGCATGCTCTCTGATGAGCCAAATGTATCCTTAGCTCTAACAGCATAGCCATCAACAGAAGAACGGCGGAAATTTGGAACATTCTCTTGTACAGTTATATCTTCAGCTAAAACGAAATGAAGTGCTTGATCGAGAGGCATTATAATGGCCTCTGTTAGCGGTTTTACCATATCCTGAATTAACTTTTGAGTTTCTTCCACTGATTTAACCTGGAAAAATTTCATATCATCTCTACCCTTTGTTTATGCCATTTTTCATACTCATCTTCTTGGCTTGCTCATACTCTTCCGGATGGTTCATATTAAATAAGTCAGACTCACTCAGCTTAATGCCGTAATCATTCAATTCTATTTCATTCATTATTTTAACATGAATATTCCGAAACATCTCTCTTATCCGCAATTGCTTCTGTTCTAGCGCTGCTTTTGCCTCTTCTTTTACTTCTTTTCGATAAGCGGCAAATAAAGGATGGATCTTATCAGAAATTTTAGGGATAGCTACTTGGTACTCTGCCAATTGCCCAAGAAGCACCGAACCAAGTCTCGCCGAAATAAACGGCATATCACAGGCGACAAGCAAATTATGCTCTGTTTTAGTTGCGCTTAGGCCAGCATGAATACCCGCAAGCGGCCCCATATCCTTCCACTCATCTTCCACCATGGGAAGATTTAAAAAAGCATAATCTTCAAACGAGTTAGTTACAATGATAATGTTGTTAACTATCGAATCTAGCTCTGCTACCACATGCTCAATCACAGATTTTCCATCTATGCTTAATAATGCCTTATTGGTACCCATTCGACTCGATTTACCGCCGGCTAATATTATTCCTGTCGCTTCCATTTTCCCACCTCATCAAAAACATAAGCTCCGTATATTAATTTACTTTCGTATCGTCAGGCATACCATATCCGTTTTCTTGTGCAATGAAATCTAAATGAATGGATTTAATATCAAGAAGGGCAATGGAGTCCTTTTTGATCATTTTGCGAACATCAATTACCTTTGTATAACCGTTACAGTCATGACACACATGAACCTCCGCACTATCATCCTTTTCAACCTTGAGGATTTCCAATTTCCCAGGCTCCTCACTACCGCAATGGGCACATTTAATTTTTTTCACTTCCCAGGCATAATGACAGCGGGGACAAGTAACTTCCTTTCTTCCTTTTTTGTTAATAATAGCAAGGCGAGGAGCCTCTCCACAAGCTGGACAGCAACCATGAACATCAGTCTTTTTTAATTCTTCTCTTATTTCAGTGGTAGCTCTTTGGAGAAATGGACGGATCGCGTGCTCTGCCACAAAATAAGGAAGCCAGCTTGCAACATGATGTTCTTCTGCAAATGCTTGAAAATAACGCTGATGAACTGTAAGCACCTCTGGATGCCACTGTTCCAATATTTTTGTTGAAATACTTGATTTTAACGCTTTAATATCAGCTTCAAGTGAAGGCTGCTTCTCTTCTAATAATGTAAGCAGTTCTTCAATAAAACGATGATATTGCTGAAAATCGATCGACAGTTGTACTTGAGGAAGCGCAGGATACTGTGTTAATGCCCTTACTTGTTCTACATCAATCAACTTCTCATCCTCTAATTGCTGACTCCATTTATCATTTAACAATTGAATCTGTTCTTCCAATTGTTGATACTCTTTATTGAGCACATTCATATTATTCACCTCTTCATTAATAGAGGAAAGGCTACCCAAAAGCTGGGTAGCACTTTCCACATCATGTTCATTCAATAGCCCTCTATCCTGTTATCAAGTTTCGAGTAGTTCTTCTTAGGCATGCTTTTTTGATTTTTTCTTTTCTTCTTCCTTCAATTCATCGTACCAGCGGCCATGATGATGTTCTGCATAATCTTCCGTTAAATCACCCTTGAAAATGCCACGCAAAGATGGTTTTGCTAGTGCAATCGACATATAAATATGGCCGATCGCTACCGCCGCAGCAAGACCCAATCCAATATTATGAATAGGGTAGGCCCACATGATAATCCCTTTTGCAAAATATTGCGGGAACCACATAACAAGACCCGAACAAATCAGCATAATCGTCGTAATGATCATGAGCCAAGAATTAAGCTTTTCTCCTGCATTAAAGAAATCCTGTTTTGGAGTATTTGACTTCATTCCGAAGAACTCTTTTCCAAACTGCGGGAAAAACTGAAAATCGTGTTTCTTCCAAGAGAAAATATTTTTGCTCCATGTTCTTAAGCCATGGCGATCAAAAAGTAATAAAATTGGAAGTGGCAGCATAAAAGCTACTGCTGCAATTCTATGAATTAAACGTGCCCCTTCTGGACCACCAAGTATTGGATAGAGCCAATTGAAAAAGTCTGTATACATCGGCAGCGCAGAGATATAGAGAACAAAGAATGCACCAGCATTTACCCAGTGAGCAATAATAAAACCTAAATTGAATCGTTTAACCATTTTTTGATTCCCATGATTACTCATGATCCTGGCCTCCTTTATGCTCCCCTTTCTCTCTGTTCATGGCATGGGCAATGACTGAGCCGACTACTGCCATCGTTGTGACGCCGAACATTGCCTTTCCTAACGGTTGAGCATAGTCCTTCCATACGATTTGTGATAGTGGCACCTTCGGATTTTCCGGAAGTCCGTATACGGACGGCTTATCTGCAAGCAAGTAGACTGTCGTCGTCCCCTTAATCCCTTGCGGATTATAAATATTCGCATTCGGGAAGCGTTCCTTAATTTTTGCTAAACGCTGTTCAGCCTCGGATAACACTTTTTCCTTTTCATCATAGATAAGACAATCTGTATGACAAGCTGTTACACAAGCTGGCTCCAGCCCTTGCTCAAGGCGATCTGTACAAAGGGTGCATTTTTGCGCTCTGCGATATTCTTTCCCATGTTTGTCCTTATAAGTAGCCAGCTCAACCACATCAAACGTACAGTTTTGCACACAGTATCCACAGCCAACACATTTATCATGATCAATGACGACAGAACCAAATTCTGTATGACTAATCGCATCCTCTGGACATGCTTTTTCACAAGCCGCTTCGACGCAATGTAAGCATGATTGATGTCTAAATAACCACTCAAACCCACCATTTGCCGTTTCATGCTCATTATAAGTAATCACATTCCATGTATGAGCATTTACCTTCGCATGTGATTGAATGGAGCCGGAATATTCTTCCGTTACGGTAGGAAGGTCATTCCAATTTTTACAAGCAACCATACATGCACGACAACCGTCACATTTCGTTACATCTACAAATTTAATATAATCGGCCATCATTACACCCTCCTTACATCGCACAGGAATGCTTTATATTCCGGTATTGTTGAGTTTGCACATCCAATATGCGGTGTTAAGCGGTTTGCCGTAGCACCTGTTGCAATTCCCTTATAGCCAAAATGCCATGGCATCCCAATATGATGCACAGTTTTTTCCTTTAATTTATACGGTTTAAAACGCTTTGTAATCATCGCGTATGCTTCGATTTCCCCACGTGCCGTTGCGACGATCACTTTATCCTTTTCCTTAATGCCCTTTTCTTTGGCAAGCTCTTCACTTATCTCAATAAACATATGGTTGACAAGCTCTGCCAGCCAAGGGACATTTCTTGTCATTGCACCGGACTGCCAGTGCTCAGATAAACGATAAGTTGTTGCAACAATTGGATATTTATCCGCTTCCCCTTTTGCATTCATTTCTTCTTCGCCAAACTGGACAGCTGGATTCAACTGCACACTGGAGAACGCATTGGAAATTGGATTTTCATAAGGCTCATAATGTTCAGGGAACGGTCCCTCATTTAATTTTGATGCTGCATAAATCGCACCTTTTCCGCCTGCCATCATAATGAATGGATCATTGAAGGTCGGATCGTCTGGTCCCTTTGTTGCCACAAAGTCAGGAATGTCATACCCTGTCCACTTGCCTTCCTGTGCATTCCATTCTATTCCTACCCGCTCCTTGCTCCATGCCTTTCCGTTGAGGTCAGCACTTGCACGATTGTAAAGGATCCGGCGGTTTGCAGGCCATGCGAAGGACCAATTCAAGAAGTTGCTCATACCTTCGTTTGTATTATCACGACGCTTTGCTAGATTTTCATTTTCTGGGTAGAAACCTGTATAAATCCAACATCCAGCTGTAGTTGAGCCGTCGTCTTGAAGGTCACCAAACGATTGAATTTGCTTTTTCGTCTTCCAATCATATCCATTAATATCTTTACATACTAATTCGATATCTGGATGATCATCGTCCCCGTAATTCCAATATAGGGCGTTAATTTGTTTCGCAGCAGGTGTGGATTCGTTTTTATAAAGCTCTTTCAAGCGACGTGCTAACATATGGGTAATTTCTAAATCAGCACGAGATTCTCCCTTCGGAGCAATTCCTTGCCAGCGATATTGCATCCAACGTCCTGAGTTTGTAACAGAACCTTCTTTTTCAAAGGAAGAACATGCTGGTAGAAAAATAACTTCCGTTTGTACAGATGCTGGGTCATTACCTGCTTCCTTTTGCCAAAATGCAGATGTTTCTGTCTCAAATAGGTCCACTGCTACCATCCATTTTAAATTAGCCATGGCAGCCTGCTCTTTAAAGCTGTTCGGACCACCGACAACTGGATTTGACCCGAAAAGGATTAAGCCCTCAAGCTCTTTTCGGTGCATCGCATCAAATAAGCGCATAAACGAGTAGTCTTTCCCAGGTGCGATTTTTGGCATGAAATGATAGCCAAACTCATTATCAACTGTAGCGTTATCTCCGTAAAACGACTTCAACATACTTGTGTAAAACTTGGGCTTATTGACCCAATAGCCTGATGTTGGTGTAATCCGCTCCAAGAAGCCTTGATAAGTTGAATCCCCTTCAGAACCTGTTGGTACTTCCATATAGCCTGGTACATTGTGATAAAGTAAACCGAAATCAGTTGAGCCTTGAACGTTGGACTCCCCGCGTAGAGCATTTACACCACCACCGGCAATTCCAATATTCCCAAGGAGAAGTTGCAGAATTGCATATGCACGAATATTTTGCGTACCAACTGTATGTTGAGTACCACCCATTGCGTAAAGAATCGTTCCTGCTTTGCCTACTTCACCTGTCGAGCCATACGTTTTACAAATATCAAGGTAGGTATCCTTATCCGTACCGGTCACACCAACTACTGTGTCGATATCATAGCGCGCATAGTGCTTTTTCATAAGTTGGTAGACACAATTTGGATCGGTTAATGTTGGATCGGTTAAAACATTGCCTTCCTCATCCGTTTTGAAGGCCCATTGCGATTGATCATATTTTCTTGTCGCTTCGTCATAACCGCTGAACATTCCGTCCTCAAACTTATACGTATCCGCAACAATGTAAGCTGCATTTGTATAGTGAGCTACATATTCTTTATGATATAGTTCATTCTCTAAAACATAATTAATCATCCCGCCGATAAAAGCGATATCCGTTCCTGAACGGAGTTGTCCGTATACGTTCGCCATTTGTGATGTTCTCGTATAACGGGGATCTACGGAAATAAGTTTTCCACCCTTTTCGAGAGCTTTCGAGATCCATCTAAAGCTAATTGGATGATTTTCTGCAGGGTTTGCTCCAATCACCATAAGAACATCTGCAAATTGCAGATCATTCCAATGATTTGTCATTGCTCCACGACCGAATGTAGGCGCCAGACCGGCAACCGTTGAACTATGTCATATTCGGGCCTGGTGTTCAATGTAAGATAGTCCTAGACCAGCGCGGAACAATTTCTGAAGCAAGTGGCATTCCTCGTTATCCAACGCTGCACCGCCCAAATAGGCAATCGCATCAGTTCGATTAACGGTGATTCCATTTTCTTTCTCCATAAATGTTTTATCTCTTGTTTCCTTAATGTTTTTCGCTACCTTATCAAGCGCAAAATCCCAATCTACCTCTTCCCACTTAGAACTTCCTGGGGCCCTGTACATTGGCTTAGTCACACGTTTTTCTGATGTATATACTTGACGCACTGTCGTTCCCTTACTACATAAAGTTCCCTCGTTTATTGGGTGATCTGGATCCCCCTCTGTATAAACGACATCATCTTCATTTGCGTAAACTAATATTCCGCAACCTACAGAACAATAAGGACAAATAGTAGGTGTTGGCGTTAGTTTCGCAATCTTAAATTCTTCTGACTGTGCTTTTACTGACTTCTCGTCAAATCCAAGCTCAACAACTGCCAAAGTAGCAGCTACTGCACCAGACAATTTAAGAAACTGCCTTCTGGTTACATTCACTTCCATTTCTCTTCCCCCTCCGTTGTGTTTATTTCCTTTTCCATAAATAGAACAAATAATAAATATATAGAAAATCCTACCTATCCCCGTCAGATCCTTTAGTAGCGAAGAATCTGGCTTATGTTAAAAAAGGCTTAGTTAGGATTAGCCCCCAAAGCTCTTTCTTCTAAGTCATATATCACTCTACCAAGTGATGTATATTGAATCGCCATTCTTCCCCTTAAATATCCAACTACTTCAATATTTAAATATTTAGCAAGTTGAATGGCTTGTTTTGTAGCAGCAGTCCTTGAAGCAACGATTGGAAAACCAAACTTCGCTGCTTTCGATAGCATTTCATAAGAGATTCTACCGGTCGTAAGCAACAATAAAGAAGACGGTTCCAACTCGTTTCTAACCGCATGACCAATAATTTTATCAACTGCATTATGACGTCCAATATCCTCACGAATGGTCATAGCTCCATTTTGTTCGACAATACATGCTCCATGCATGCCGCCCGACTCTAGATAAAGGGGTGAATTCCTAGCAAACTCACTTCTCTTTTTTAAGAGATAAGAAAGTTGGTATGTTTTTCCTACTTCAACCTTGTTAAACGTTTTCACATCTGTCATGGAGAAAAAAGTAACCCCTCTGCCGCAGCCAGCAGTGTAATGCTTTTTCTTTGAAAACATCTTCTCTGTATTAAAATTTGTCGCTAATGTAACTTCGATGACTCCACTTTCTTCATTAATTAAAACCGTTTGTACATCAGCAGCACGCTCAATCATTCCTTCAGAAAAAAGATACCCATAAACCCAATCCTCTAAATCCTGTTTCGTTAGCTGAAAGACCGCAACTTCAAAATCATTGACTACAAGAGTAATAGGATATTCCTCCGGGCAACCTTTTTGGTTCATAACCATTCACCTCGTCAGCAAACCCCTCTTGGTTCACTTGTTTATTTTAAAAAAACAGCTCCTTCGATTTCTGCGACAAATATCACAAGTTATAATTGCAATGGACGTTAACATGAAGGCGTTCACAAATGTTCTCCGCAATTCGCTCGTGCCGTTGTCCAATCTCTTTTTCATTATTAAAACCGAGTGTTTATTACTCATTTTCTGAAATCAAACGCCATATACGTACATTATCGAAAAACACATTAACGTCGTTCGTGTTTGCCCTTCCGACAAAAAAGGTATATGCGATAAAATTGTGAAATTATTTTTTGTCTATTCAGTGACATTTTCTATTCTCCAAAAATTTTAAGTTGCACGTTTTTGTCGAGAATGTTAACAAAAAATGGGAAAGTCGATTTAATATATTCAGTGTTTTAATAGTGCTATTGAATAATGTTACGATCGTAGCTTAAATCTTATTGCCTATTAATTCTGTAACTTTTATCACACTTGCGTAGTGAAAATAAGCATTTCTACACCCTTATCATAAACCACTCCACAACCTTGTTAATGTTGAAAATGTGACATTCTGACATCTTCACAGAATGTTCAAAAAATAGAAACCACGATTCACAATTTGCACATACTTTATGTGCACTGAATTATTTTAATAATGTTCGTAATCGTTCTAAAATTGATTAACCTGTCTCTTTAAGATAAAATGAAAAACAAAACACTTCATTAGGGGGCAACTACAATGTCAATGAAAAAAGCTTTAACCATCGCAGGTTCAGACACAAGCGGCGGAGCCGGGATTCAAGCCGACTTAAAAACATTTCAAGAACTCGATGTTTATGGAATGTCTGCTATAAACGTCATTGCTACGATGGATCCAAAAAACAATTGGCGCCACAGCGTTTTTCCTCTTTCAATCGAATCCTTTGAGGCACAGCTAGAAACGGTATTTTCTGTTAATCTCGATGCTTTGAAAACGGGAATGCTAGCTAATGTCGAAGTTATTGAGCGGATTGCAAAGGCGATTGATGAATATGGCGTAAAAAATGTGGTCATCGATCCGGTGATGGTTTGCAAAGGTGAGGATGAGGTGTTAAACCCTGAGAATGCAACTGCACTAAGGGATGTACTCGTACCTAGAGCTTTAATTGTTACACCAAATTTATTTGAGGCTTCCCAACTTGCTGGAACTGCCCCAATCAAAACGATAGATGATATGAAGGAAGCGGCTGCAAAGATCCATGCTCTCGGAGCAAAGTATGTTCTCATTAAAGGCGGGAGCAAGCTGGACTATGACAAAGCAGTTGACCTGCTCTTTGACGGGGAAGAATACAAGCTTTATGAGAGTGAAAAAATTGATACAACCTATGTTCACGGTGCGGGCTGTTCTTATTCTGCAGCCATTACTGCTGAGCTAGCAAAAGGAAAATCCGTATTAGAAGCCATTGCACTTGCAAAAGACTTCGTTACGGCTGCCATTCGTCACGGCTTTAAGTTAAATGAATATGTTGGACCAACAATGCACGGGGTGTACCGTACGTTTGGTGCAGAAGGAAAATAAGCTATAAACAGACCGCCCTTACACAAGAGGGCAGGTGAATGAGCAGCCTATCGGCTGCTCTCAGACTGTAGACAAACTCGATGAAATCAAGTTGCCTACAGTCTATTTTGATTTAGAATATTCATTAAGAGTTATGTAAAGATGATAGAAAAATGATGACGAGAAATCCTATTACAGACAGAGACCTATTCGAAGTGGATTACAATAGAGCAGTTGGTACCTCAAGATCATTTATACGTTAGCTCGAGTCTGCAATTGATTTCTCCTTCATTTATCCGTAACTGTGGACCATGTTTTTAAACTAATAATCTTAATTGAACTCTTGAGTTACAAACCTCTTTTGTTCCGATCAATCGAATTGCGAGCTTATTCGGACTGGAATCTTGCTCACTTTGCCCGTTCTGTCCGAATACACATCTTATTCGGACTGAAGTCTTGCTCGCTTTGCCCGTTTTGTCCGAATACACCTCTTATTCGGACTGAAGTCTTACTCGCTTTGCCCGTTCTGTCCGAATACATCTCTTATTCGGACTGAAGTCTTGCTTGCTTTGTCCGTTTTGTCCGAATACACCTCTTATTCGGACTGAAGTCTTGCTTGCTTTGTCCGTTTTGTCCGAATACACCTCTTATTCGGACTGAAGTCTTGCTCGCTTTGCCCGTTTTGTCCGAATACACCTCTTATTCGGACTGAAGTCTTGCTTGCTTTGTCCGTTTTGTCCGAATACACCTCTTATTCAGACTGGAATCTTGCTCGCTTTGCCCGTTTTGTCCGAATACACCTCTTATTCGGACTGAAGTCTTGCTCGCTTTGCCCGTTTTGTCCGAATACATCTCTTATTCGGACTGGAATCTTGCTCGCTTTGTCCGTTCTGTCCGAATACACCTCTTATTCGGACTGAAGTCTTGCTCGCTCTGCCCGTTTTGTCCGAATACACCTCTTATTTGGACTGGAGTCTTGCTTGCTTTGCCCGTTCAGTCCGAATACATCTCTTATTCGGACTAGAATCTTGCTCGCTTTGCCCGTTCTGTCCGAATACGCCTCTTATTCGGACTGGAATCTTGCTTGCTTTGTCCGTTTTGTCCGAATACACCTCTTATTCGGACTGAAGTCTTGCTCGCTTTGCCCGTTTTGTCCGAATACACCTCTTATTCGGACTGGAATCTTGCTTGCTTTGTCCGTTTTGTCCGAATACACCTCTTATTCGGACTGAAGTCTTACTCGCTTTGCCCGTTCTGTCCGAATACCTCTCATTGAGGCCACTGCTCCATGGAGGCTCACCGCCCCCGGAAGGCAAGCACTTGGAGCTGAAATTAACGTATTTAACCGCAATTCCATCCAAAATGCCAAAAGACATCGAGAGTACTCTCAATGCCTTTGTTGACAAGCTGAGAGCATCCAAGAGGCTACTCTTTTTTTGATCCGGATTTTGGGAGGAAAGCTGTACTAAAAAGTAACACACTGGCAATGATGCCTCAGCTTCGCGCCATTCATCACCACATCTTAGCAATGACTTGCAAAAAAACGGAAATAAACACCAGAATTCCCAACCTATAAGAGCCTTTTTAAGTGGATTGCTCATGGTCGTAAGCCAACTATTTCTTTTTTGCCATCAATTTTAGTAGAATGAATGTACGCTTGGATGTTTTAAAGGAGGTATTCTACATTGGAAGCAGTAAAGACGGAAAATGTACAAAAAGAACTTAATCGCTTGGCTAATCAAGAAGTATATATCCATCTTGAAACGACAAATGGGGCGTATGCAACCCACCATGATGAATCATTTTTTTCATCGGGTGCTTACATTCGTAACGCAAAGCTCGTTTACACGCTTGGAAAAATTACAGGGCCGAATCCATACCGTGTTGGACTTAAACTAGATATTGGCTGGGTGTATGCCGAGGGAATTACTCATTATGAAGTGGATGAAAAAGGAAGATTGCTTCTAGCTGGTCATGATTTTCAAGGCAAACTCGCTGTTGCCTTAGAAATTAGCCAAATTCCATTTGAATAGTCGAAAATCGATTTGGAATAAATTTAGAACAACGGAAAACAACTCACTATAAAGTGATAGTATGAAAGGAGACGATCTTTAATGGAAAAAGAACGGCATGTATTAGTTATTTTCCCTCATCCAGATGATGAGGCATTTGGTGTTTCCGGTACGATCGCTAGCCATATAAGCAATGGGACGCCGGTCACTTATGCTTGCCTAACCTTAGGTGAAATGGGGAGAAACATGGGAAATCCTCCTTTCTGCAATCGGGAAACACTTCCACAAATCCGCAAGCAGGAGCTACAAAACGCTGCACAAACATTAGGAATCACTGATTTAAGAATGCTTGGCTATCGCGATAAAACCGTTGAGTTCGAAGATCAAGAGAAATTAATCACTGATTTTAGCTCAATCATTGCTGAAGTCAATCCATCTCTTATTATTAGTTTTTACCCTGGATATTCTGTCCATCCAGACCATGATGCAACAGGGGCCGCCGTCGTCGAAACGGTAAAACGAATGCCAAAGGAGAAAAGACCGAAATTAAATTTAGTGGCCTTCTCAAAGAACTGTGTCGAGAAATTAGGGGAACCGGATATTATTCATGATGTTCATCCTTTTATTTCAACAAAGCTTGCGACAATCAAAGCGCATCGTTCCCAGACCCAATTAATGGTCGCTGATGCCGAGGAAAAATTGAAGCAAAACGATCCACAAATTATTGCATGGCTCCAAAACGAGCGCTTCTGGAGCTACAACATAGATTAAGTCAGAGAATCAGTAAGGGATTGTGTAAAAAGCCAGCCTTTTTACTCAGTCCCTTCTTTCTTTCCTTCAACTTCTTCCTTTAAATATCGAAGCAAATAACCATCTTCCTGTTTAAGAATTTTCACAAGTGCACGTCTTGAGAAAAAGCTGAACAGCCCTTTTATTTTGACATCGGCTTCAAACTGAGCTTGTGTCCCTTCTTCAATCGCTTCAAATAAGTATTTATACGTAATCGTGATGGCACCTGCAACACTTTCCGTTGTATAAACTCGATTGGGCTCATACTCAATAATTTCAATTTCCGCTTTTGTCTCTCTTCCGCGAACATTTCTTGTTTCTAATAGTTTCGTCCCTTTTTTAATCGGACCCTCTGTCAATTTTTCTAACTTCACCACATTGGGCATGATATCTGTAATATTTTCCAACGTTATTAAATACTCAAATACTTCCGCTACAGGTCTCTCAATGATAATACTTGATTGGAAATCCGCCATAACACAACCTCATCTTTCAAAAAGTGATAGGATTATCGTCTCAAAAGCTACAAGTATTAGTCAAGAGTCAAAAAGTTTTAAAGTTCTTGGCTTTGTTATGTATCGGTGTTCATTTTTAGATCACTTTCTCTATCCTTTTAGCTTAACTAAAAGACGAGGATGTCCGAAAAACTTAGCATTTCCTGCAGGAGTCGTCCTCTTAAGTAATTTGCCCAATACTCATATGTACTTCATACTAATAAAGTTCTTTATAATCCTCTTTTAACAATTCTTCTAAATCCTCTGATGAATAATCGGATAACTTAGTGTGATCACGTAACATCTTTGCAGCCGATGGTAATTTTTCTTTACTATGCCATGATGAGGAATCCCATAACTTAGATCTTTTAAATGCTTTGGCACAATGGATAAAACATTCGTTCACTTCGACAGCAATGGCTAACATAGGGGCTTTCCCATTTACAGCCGTTTGCTTAAGCAACTCCTCATCCTTCACTATAAAAGCTTTCCCATTAACCCGTAACGTTTCTCCTAATCCTGGAATAAAAAATAAAAGCCCAACCTTTGGATTGCTAATTATGTTTGAGAGCGAATCCAATCTCCTGTTACCCGGTCGTTCAGGAATGATTAAATAATTTCTATTTAAAACCAATACAAAACCTGGACTGTCTCCCCTTGGTGAAACATCACAAAACCCCGACTTATTAGCTGTCGACATTGTCAAAAAAGGCGATAAAGAGATGAACGTACGACAATGCTCATCTAAATAATGAACCACTTTCTTGGTTACAATTTCACTTGGATAACCAACTAACGCTCGTATTTCTTCTTCTGATTCTATCATTTTACTAAATGGTAATTCTCGACGCATTCAATTCCCCTCCTTCCTAATTTCACCCACTGACTTTTGTGCGCTCCTCTAAAGAAAAGATTTTTTCCCCTCCAGAATATGTTTCTAAAACCTTTATTTCATCTATCTCTTCGGGATGAATAGTCAAAATATCCTTATTCAACACAATGAAATCAGCAAAGTAACCAGGCCTTAATTGCCCTATCTTCGGAACACGAATAATTTGTTGAGCATATTTTGTATACAAAAGGATAGCTTCTTCTATCGTAACTCTTTCATTTCGGTTAAATTCCAATCCAGTGTAGGTTTTTCTGGTAACAGCAGATTTAATCCCGATAAATGGATCCGAAGGCTCTGGCCACGAAGTAGCAGGTGCATCTGATGAAAATGAAAAGGTCACTCCATGCTCTAACATTGTTTTAAAAGGGTAGGACTTTTCAACTCTACTAACTCCTAAATTATTCAAATAACTATCATATTCAGCGAAAAGAAAGATAGGTTGAGTAACAAATCCTATACCTGCATCCTTCGCCTTTTTTAATGTCTCAATTGTCGGAAAAGATCCGTGCTCAATTCTTATAGAGGGAGCATCCTGAATCCACATTTCTTGATTGGCAAATGTATCTACAATAAGTTTAATTGCGTTTTCCCCCATCGCATGTACGACCAATTGAATTCCTTGTTTTTTGGCAAAATCAGCCGCCTGTAAAAGTTCCTCTTCGGTAGTAATGGATAAACCAGTATTGTTCCCATCACCTAAATATGGTTTCTCTACCCACGCTGTTTTTCCAGAAATACTTCCATCTGCGAATAATTTGACACCACCAATATGTACGGGTTCAAGAGGATCCAATTGGGTCATAGGAAGTGTAATTACATGCTGTAAATCCTCCCAAATATAATAAAGAACCGTTCTTTGTTTATACCCGAGACTTGTCGCTGTTTTGTATAAATCATAATAATCAATTGGAGAGTTTTTAGACATCATATCAGTAACCGTCGTTATCCCTTGTGAGGATAGCTTAGAGCTTAGCTTTGTAAGTAATTGTGCATTTTCTGCAAGCGTCAGATCAGAAATAATATCATAAAATAAATACCTTGCCTTTTCTTTTAATATTCCATTTATCTCTCCTCTTTCATCAACACCAATTTGCCCTCCTATTGGGGATTTTGTATACTTATCAATCCCGGCAAGCTGTAAGGCAAAACTGTTTACAATAATTATATGTGAGCAAGCTCTAGTAATAATAACTGGTATATCTGGTGCGACCCTATCTAAATCCCAACGGGTAATCTCTCTTTGTTCTCTTAGTTTTGCTTCATCAAACCCCCATCCTCGAATCCATTCATCTTTTTTATTCTCTTTTATACGCTCATATTTCTTTCTTATTTCATGTAGCAATTGTTCAATTGAATTGATGAGCGGAGGACCACAATATATTTGCTGCTCTGCTTCTGCTAATAATAATGGATGCATATGAGCATCTATAAAGCCAGGAAGCACTCTTCTCCCTTGGAGGTCTATCAGCTTCTTTCCCTCCTTTTTAACATCACGTTGATTCCCAACCCAAACTATTCTTCCTGATTCTACGACCATTGCATTTGCATAAGGCTGTTCTGTATTTGAGGTAAAAATTAGACCATTATAGTAAAGCTCCTCCACCATTCTCATCCTCCTAAGGAAAGATAGAAATCAATATTCCCTGTTAGTAGCAAAGTTCAATAATTTTACCTTTCTTGCCTTGTGTCCTAAAAAGCAAGAAAGGTCGTTATTATTTACCTTATTTGTTTTTGCTTAGATGGCTTGCAACAATCAGGCCACTCTCAACTTGAATGCGAACAAGCTTCTGTATCGGGATAACTGAATAATTCAATTCATGTTCAAGTTCTTTACAATACTCCTCTAACCACTTTAATCCCCGTCTATGAGTATTTTTAAGCTTTTCAATTTCCTCGAAATCTATATTTCCTTCTCTTTCAAGACGAGCAATTTCATAATCATACGTACGAATGGATAAACCTAGTGACAACCCATTATAAAATCTCGCTGTGTAAAGATTATCAAAAATTTGAGCTATCTTTGCAGGCTGTTCAAATTCTAGACTACTTGATGCCCAATTCTTTTTTGCTTCACTTCCCTCTTCTTGATGAACTATGATTTGGTCAACCAGTTTTACAAAAGGATTTCTCTCTGTTAAATATGGACGCACTTCACTTAAATACTCCTTTAATTGATTGTAATGGTTTTTATTCATTTCGATATTTTTTAAAAGTGCCTCTTTACGAGTGATATCACCTTCACTCAAATCTTGCACACGTTCGTCAAAAAAGTATGGCAACTCCGTGAGCAAAGTAACACAATCAGCTTTTGTTGATGCATAGTCAGCACTTGAGGTTCCAGAATGAATAGTTGGAGCTTTGCCTGTGAACTTTTCCGTATAATCGTATGACTGCGCAACACCCATAATTTGAAATACGGCTGGTGAGAATTCTTTAATATAAGGTGCTTCTGGTTCTCCTAAACTCAGTGCGACACCCTGTTTAAGTGCCGAGCTACGTAAATCCTCATAAATTTCTGGAATATCTTTAGAAATATACCAGTAGGCCCCTCCAAACCCAGCGTTATGCAATGAATACATAAACTCAGGTTTTATTTCATCTATGATTTTCATAAGGGCTTGCGTTTCCGGAAGTGGCTCATGAAAGTGCAATTCTTTATAATCTACCGGAAATGTCCATTCTACTTGTTCAAACCCGACAGGTCTAAAAAAATGTTTAGTATAATTGTAAATGTTAAACGGTCCCTTAAACCACCCTTCATTCAGTCTCGCACCATCAGGATCAATACATTTGATAATATACCAAGTAAACCCAAGTGCCTCTCGTAGATTGGCATCCTCTGCCAAAGCACGGGAAAAATATTCCATAGTCATGGCACCGATCGGCTCATTCGGATGAGGGCATGCAAAACATAAGGCATTTTTCTTTCCGTTCCCTATTTTAATGCATTCTATAGAGTGTCCATTTCGAGATTTTCCTGCCTCAAATACTGTAACAATATCAGGGAATTCGTCAGCCAATTGTCTTGTACTTTCATCCATTTCGTCTACCGTTAAAAAAACTTTATAATCTGGCACCCTATCAACAACAGACTGAATATTTATCGTTTTATTCATCGACAAATCTCCTTTACCAACTTTTTTTTATTTTTCAATCTTGACATAGTTGTATTCAGAGAAACCAGTTGATTGAATCGCTTCATCGGAAGATGGATCCCCTTTTACATATGAATGCACTGGAGAATAACCCACCCACTCAGATATTGGATAAATTGGTAAATCCTCTGACAAAATACGCTGAATATCTTGATAGATAGGTGCTCTCTCCTCCTCTGTCACCAATTGGGCTCCTTTGACAAGAAGCTCGTCTAATTCAGAGTTTTTATATAGAGATAGATTGTTGGAACCATCCGAACTTATTCTCGGAGATATTGAGCCTACATCAGGTCCTTGATAACCACCTAACATACTCATTTCAAAATCCGCGTTATCTTTTACTTTCTGCTGCCATGTCGCATATTCTAAAATATTTAACTCTACATTGATGCCCACTTGTCTAAGCTGATCTTTAATAACTGTTCCCATATCCGCATTCGAACCTGATTCAAACACATCAAAAGTAATGCCCAAATAATTCCCATTTTTATCTGGGGTATATCCGGCCTGCTCTAATAACTCTTTTGCCCTTTCTGGATCATGCCCTGGAACTTTATATTCATCTGATATTGCCCAACTATAAACAGGTGATAAGAAGTGCTCTGCCACTTGACCATCCCCCTTTTGGGCCTTTGAAACAATTTCCACGTTATTTAACGCATAAGCTACTGCTTGACGAACCTCTAATTGATTAAACGGCTCCTTTTCAAAATTGAACACTAAATATTGTCGCGAAGGCCATACCTTAGACTCCCCTTCAATATTCGGATCATTTTTCATTTTCTCAATTTCCGAACTTGGAGGAGAACCTCCAAAAACATCTACCTCACCATTGTAAAAGGCTTGTACCAATGTATTTGGATCAGGGATAATCGAAAAAACTAACCTATCTACATAAGGCACTTGCCCAAAATATTCATCATTTGGCTCTAAAGTAACATTCACACTTGTTGTGTACTCAGAAAATTTAAATGGCCCGGTTCCGATCGGTTCAATATTTGTTCCAGAATCCCAATTCTCTCCACTATAGACATGCTCAGGAAGAATAAAAGTGGCATACCAGGCTAAATACCCTAAAAATGTAGCGTCTGGATTGGACAATTTTATTACGACCGTATTGTCATCCGGAGTGCTAACCTCTTCCATACTCTTTAAGTTTGAAACTGCATAGCCATTATTATTTTTAATTGAATCTAAGGTGAATTTAACATCAGCTGAAGTAAAGTCTTTCCCATCATGCCATTTTACATTTTCATTTAAATGGAAGGTAATTTCAGTTCCATCATCATTAAATTCCCATCTTTCTGCTAAATCCGGAATGATTTCTTGGTTATTATTTAGCTTCACTAATCGGCTAAAAACATTTTGAGCAATTGGGTATAGAAAGTCATCTGCTCGAGCGTCTGGATTAAAAGTTTGCGGGTCTCCAGCGAGGCCGACAATTAATGTGTCCCCTCCACTTGAACCACTTTCAGAATTACCTTCGTTCCCTTGCGTTTCATTCGTTCCACCACTACAACCAGCGATAATTCCAACAAAAAATACGAAGCTTATAAATAGTAAAAATCTCTTCTTCATTCATCAAAACTCCTTTTAATCTGTATTTAGATGGAGAAACGCAATTTTATTCACACCTCTCCAGTTCTAACCGCCATTTTGAATTGTTTTAGATAAAAGCTTATTTTTTAAAGAATGCTTGGTTCAATCTATTCATTAATAAAAGGACAACTGACATAATGGCCATTACCAATATGTGTTGACTCTGGGTCTTCATGTTTACAGGATTCTCTACTTTGATAACATCTAGGAGCAAACCGACAGCCTGGGCCCATATTAATTGGTGTGGGCGGTTCTCCCGCTATTTGAATAATTTGTTGATTTTCAAAGGAGTCTAATTGAACGGAGTTGGAAATTAACGCACGTGTATACGGATGCTGGGGGTTATGCATGACTTCATCAGTAGGACCAGTCTCCACAATACGTCCTAAATACATTACTGCAACTCTATCGGAAATATATCGTGTTGTCGTAATATCATGACTGATAAATACCATTGCTGTATTTTCCTGTTTACATAAGTCTGCGAGCATGTTGATAATATCTGCTCTAATTGATACATCTAACATTGAAACTGGCTCATCAGCAACGACAAACATTGGTTCAAGCAACATTGAAAGCAGGATTGAAATTCGTTGCAATTGTCCACCTGATAATTCATGTGGATATCGGTGCAAGTATTCTGTCGCTGGTTTTAACCCTCCTTTTTCTAGCAAGTCGATGCACATGGCCAGCCGTTCATCCTTGCTTTTACCGATATTATGCAATTTCATCGTACTGACAAGAACTTTAGCAATTGTGTATCTTGGATCAAAAGTATCAAATGGGTTTTGAAAAATCATTTGTGCTGTTCTTCGAAATGCCAGAGGGTCTTGTTTGAATAAATTTTGAGAAGGAACTCCGTTAATGCTTATTGAACCTGACGTCGGCTCCTCCAGTTTTACTAAAATTCTCCCTAAAGTCGATTTACCACAGCCGCTTTCGCCAATAACACCTAAAATCTCACCTTTATTTAATGAAAAACTTACACCATCGACCGATTTGATATCCTGATTTCTGTGCTTTTTTCCTCTTTGTTTGTAATACTTGTACACATTTTTTACGGAAATAGCTTTATCCTCAGCTGTGATTAACGTTTGCATGTTCCATACCTCCTACAAGGTGGCAAGCCACTCGATGATTACCAGATAATAGCTCTTCAGTTGGTTTTATTTGATAACATATATCTGTTGCAAATTCACAACGATTAGCAAATATACAACCTTGAATAGGAACACTTAAATCGGGTAAAGCCCCTGCAATGCCTCGTATGTTTTTCTTTTCTCCTTTAAAAGTAGGGATAGACTTTAGAAGGCCTTGAGTATAAGGATGTAAAGGATTAACTAAAACGTCTTTTACGTATCCAAACTCCAATATATTCCCTGCATACATAACTGCTACTTTCTTACATGCTGAAGCTACCACTGACATATCATGCGTAATCATAATACGAGTTAAGTTTAGCTCCTTTTCAAGCTCTTTTATTTCAGATAAAATTTGACCTTGAGTTACCACATCTAATGCCGTTGTTGCTTCATCTAAAATCAACAATTTAGGATTGTGCATTAAGCTCAGTGCAATCGATACTCTCTGCATCATCCCACCTGACAGTTCATGAGGATAAAGTTCATATACTCGTGGCGGCAGATTCACCATTTCTAGTAATGAAATCATTTTCTCTTTAAGCTCTTTTTTGGAAATCTTGCTTTCATGTATTCTATAAATATCAGACATCTGAGTTCCTATTTTATGGACTGGGCTGAGAGCATTCATTGATTTCTGAAACACAACAGCCAAATCCCTCCACCTTATCCTCCTTATTTGTTCGTCTGTACAGTGAAATAAATTATTCCCGTCTAAAATGACCTCCCCTTCTATTCTGGCAATTCTTTTTGGTAATAATTGCAATATTGCCATTACTAATGTAGATTTACCTGATCCCGACTCTCCCACAATACCTATGGAATCCTGTTCTTCAACAGAAAGTGAAATATTGTTTACAGCTCTTGTAATCTTATCTTTTGTATGGAAGGTTACTGTGAGGTTCTTAATTTCTAAAATAGACATATTGCTCACCACCTAATTTTGATCATGAAGCTTAGGACTAAGCACACGATTAAGCCCGTCGCCAATTAAATAAAATGATAGTACAGTGAGTACAACGACAATTCCTGCAAAAGTCGATATCCACCAAGCAGATGTCATATATTCACGGCCGTTATATATAATTTGCCCCCAGCTGACTACATTGGGATCTCCAAGCCCTAAAAAGCTGAGGCTTGCCTCCGTAAGAATTGCTCCAGATATGATCATGGTTGTATTGGCTATAATCGGAAATATCCCATTAGGAATAATATGTTTTAATAGAATTTTCCATTTCTTTTCTCCAATAGAATAAGCCCCCATAATGAATGTTCTTTCTCTTAATGACATAGCCTGCGCTCTCATAAGACGCGCATTACCAACCCAACTTGTTAATCCGATAATAAGCATGACGTTTATGAGACTGCTTCCAAACAGGGCAACAACGATCAAAATCAGGAAGAAAGTCGGCATCATCAAAAATATGTTGTTTACTTCTGTTAGCAATCTATCAATTTTGCCTCCGAAAAAACCAGCTATACCGCCTAGCAATGTTCCAATAACCCCTGAAATGAGTGCGGCCACAATTCCGATCATTAATGAAGTGCGAGTGCCATAAATTATCATGCTAAATACGTCACGTCCTAGTCCATCTGTGCCGAGGTAATGGGTTGAACTTGGTGCGGCTACCATTTCATCCCCTAATGAATATGGATCATGCGTTGCGAAAACCGGAGCAAATATGGAAACAATTAATAATAGGATTAATAAAATAGCTCCTACTTTTAATTGTTTAATTTCATTAATTTTGTTTGTGTATTTTTTAAAAATATTCTGATTATTATTCTTAATCTCCAAAATAAACCACCTCACTTACTGTATCTTATTCTAGGGTCAATAAACGCATATAGAACATCAACTACAATCATCGTCACAGCCACCGATATTGAAAGCACAAGATAAATTCCCATCAATAGTGGATAATCTCTTCGTGAAATTGCATTTAGCATGAAACTTCCCATCCCTGGCCATGAAAATACAATTTCAATAATAGCTACCCCAGTAATCATGTATGCAATCGTGATTCCAAACACAGTAATGGTCGGTAAAATTGAATTTTTCAATACATATTTATTGAATATTCTGCTTTCTTTCATTCCAGTTGCTCTAAGAGTTGTGACAAAATCCTCTGACATAACTTGAATAACAGAAGAACGAGTGATCCTAAAGAAGTATGGAATACTAAGTAATGTTAGTGTAGTAGCAGGAAGGAACATATGGTGTAAAATATCTATGTAGTATGCAATTCCTGAATGATTTGCACGTAAATCAATCATTCCTGAGGTTGGAAAGATTCCTAACCAAGAAGCGAATAGTAGAATAAACATCATCCCCAACCAAAAACTCGGCATAGAATCGAATAGATAAGATAAGCCAGAAAGCAAGTTGTCCAATTTTGAACCGGGGCGTCGGGCACAATATATGCCTAATATGGTACCGATTAGCAAAGCGAATATCGCTGTTGTAAGCGTGAGCATAAGGGTAGGTCCTATTCTTTCCGCAATCATTTCACTTACGGGACGCCCGCTTAAAATGGACTCTCCTAAATCTCCACCGGCAAGGGTTCGAAGATATGTTAGAAATTGAACACCTACAGAATCATTTAAACCGTATTTCTCTCTTAATGCCTCTTCCATCTCTGGTGAAGGACTATCTTGCCCTGACAAAATACTGATAGGATCTCCTGGAGCGAGCTGTATCAGCATAAAGTTAAGGAAAATAGCAACAAAAATAATAAGTATTCCTGTAAAGCTCCTACGAATAATAAAACTCCCCACACCATTACCCCCTTTAGCCAATTCAGATAAGAAATGTACTTATTTTTCCGTTGTACGGAAAGTGTTTCCATTTTTATAGCAAATTTTTTATCCACCCAATCGAGCAGATATTTCATCAGCACATCGAATTACAGCATTGCTTAATTCGGCTATTCTTTTTTCACTTAAATCATGACTAAGAAGTCCAATACTAATGGCCCCTGCCACTTGATTATCAAACCCCTTTATTACGGCAGCGATTGAGACAGTTCCCTCTGTTTTCTCTGCAAAACTAATACTATATCCTTCACTCTTTATTTGCTTTAAGGTTTCAAAAAATTCCTTTTGCTCTTCTTTAGTCTGCAATAATTTAGCTAGTATCTCTTCTACCTTAGAAGGATCCATATGAGCCAGCATTACTTTATTAGGAGCACCAATATTCATTGGAATTCGTTCTCCAAGGTTTTCAACTATCCTCACCTTCATAGGACTATCAATTCTTTCAATTGGAAAAGAGAAATAATCGTTTGGGATACTTAGATAAACGCTTTCCTTAACCTCATAGGAAAGCCTCTCCATAATTGGCCTTGCAATTGTTCTTAAATCCATTTTTTCTAGTTGCAGCAAGCCTATTTCTAACCATCTTGGTCCAATTAAATATCTTTTAGTATCAATTGATTGTGTGATTAGCTTATGCTCTACTAAAGTCCCAATCAGCCTGTGCGTCGTACTTAATGGCAATTTTAAATTCTCCGCAATTTCGCTAATTTGCCAACCTTTTTTGCTATTGTCAGAGAGTAAAAGATAAACAATTTCTAATGCTCGATTTACCGATCTTGTCATTTTTAACCACCATATCATTTCTTATTATTTTTAGAGTATTTAGAATTTTATAAAATAATATCACTAAAAACTCTTGTGAGCAACTAAAATTTTCTAATAATTCAAAATTCGTTGTAAAGATTGAAGCTCGGCTTATTAAGTAACCCTACGCTTCCCTATTAATAGAACCCTACTTCATAACGTAACTCTATTTATTACAATCATTTTATTTCAATTAAGTTCATCTGTCTTACAATTTGTCAGGTCATCTGACACAGTTTTTTAGAATGTTATAAGCGTCATTACGCTTGAATTTTATATTGGAAATTATAAAAAAGCGAATAATAACAAGCTGTTTGACAGTGCTTGCTTTATTCGCATTTTCCTTTATCCAAATTTCCAATATCTAAACAGTGGGAGCCCAAGCGCGATTAAAACGAATCGAGATTTCTAGTCAAGGGGGCGAAATGATTGTAGGAGAATGTTCAACTTTATTTTCCAAAGGAAAAGCAACATTTCGTTTATCGAGCTTCTTGCCTCGAAATCTATGTTCTTAATGAGCACTCCCTTTCTTCAACAATCTACCGTTTCTACATTAATTTATTTTTATAAACTGCACAGAACTTACACCAATCAGTAATAATGATATGTTTTTGTTTTATATCAATTAAGCCCTCTTTTCTTAGCTTTGAAAAAACGCGACTTACACTTTCTCTTGATGTGCCAATCAGAGTAGAAAATTCCTGAATCGTTAACGGAAGTTCAATGTACATTCGATTACATCGATTGGCCCCAAATTTCTCCGCTAACCGCTCGAGCATTTTCATCGTTTTCGTATAAACATCAAGAAGGGCAATATCTCTCATAATTGAAGTAAGATCTCGGAGAGTCTCACCCATATATCGAATCATTTGCACTGCCAACTCTGGATTTAATAATAATTCTTGTTCAAAATCCTCTGTGCTAAGAAAATAGATTTCGCCAGGTTTAATCATTGTTCCTGTGGCTGGATAGGTGAGGTCGCCATAATTAAATAAACATGCTTCAGCAAAAATATCCCCTTTTTTCTTCATACAAACAATGAGTTCGTTCCCTTGTTCATTTTGTTTTGTAAGCTTCACCATGCCTGAATGGACGAAAAATACTCCTTTAGCTCTTTCGTATTCAGATATAATTTTATCGCCCTTATTAAATGACATCTTCTTGATTCGCTTATCAATTATTTGCAAAGACTGTGGCGGCAGATCTTTAAAAACCTCTACTTTACTTAAAAATTCATGAATTGCGGAAACCTCCGTGCTCTGATTTTCCATCTCAAATCCCCCCTTATAGATTTACTCCTATTCTAGAGAATCCAATTCAACAAGAATGTGTAAAATATCACATTTATTCTCTTATTTCCCGTGATATTAAAAATCGTTCATTGGAGTTTCACAAAACCTTCACAAAGAGGCTTCTTTCATGTGAAGTGAATCACACCTGACAATATCACTGACGGATAGGATAAATTTGTAATGAAAATACCACTTTGCAAAGGGGGAGAGCTTTTGAAGACATCCATTATTCACTTTGTCATAAGCGCCATCATCGGTCTTGGCCTAGGTTATCTTGTGTATGACATCATCCTCGACAGCAGTGATGAAGATACTGTGCTAACACAAGAACAAGCTACTGATCAGACTGCTGCTGTAGAAGAGGAAGATGAAGAAGTCGAAACACCCGATGTTGAAAACGTTTCCAACGAAGAGAATATACTTCAAACAAAAGGCTGCATTGGCTGCCATGCCGTGGAAGGGCTGAATCTTCAAGGTGGAGTAACCGGACCGGACTTGTCCAAAGCCTATAGTGAAGTTGAAGGGAAACACGGGAAGCCACTTCAGGAATTTTTAAAAGAGCCAACCTCTGCCGTCATGTCATCCGTGATCGGCGGGAGCCCTTTATCTGCTGAAGAAATTGACCAAATTGTCGAGGAGTTAAAAAAAGCAGCAGAACAATAATTTTTAACATCTGTACTCATCTGTGCCTCATCAAAAAACGCTTTCAAGGAAGGAATTTACATTTTTAATGAAGACTGAGCACCGAAACGATTCATAAAAAGGAAGGTGTTTTACCATGAAGAAATGGATACCTGCTGCATCCGGGCTAGCCGCCGGTTTCTTAGCCGCAACCGTATTTTTTGCTGACTTCTCTACTGGTCCTAGCGGCTCAGCAACCTCTGATTCAGCTAATAAAACGAATGCAGAGAAGGTCTATGTCCCATTTGGAGAAAAAGACGAATACTATTTATTTGCCTCCGGTGGACATTCTGGGCAAATGTTCATTTACGGAGTTCCATCGATGCGCCACATCCGCACTGTCCCGGTATTTTCACCCGATTCTGCAACTGGCTACGGCTTTGATAACCATACGAAAGAGTTAATGGGAGATTATTCGTGGGGAGATCTCCATCATCCCGCTTTCTCGGAAACTGACGGAGATTATGATGGCAAGTATATGTTCGCTACCGATGTCGCCAATAGTCGTGCTGCCGTCATGGATTTAAAAACGTTTACTGTAAAAGATATTATGAATGTTCCGAATACCTCTGGCCCGCACTGTGCTGCTTTTGTCACACAAAACACTGAGTATATGTTCCTTCCAACTCGTTTTTCTGTACCAATTGGAAGCGAATATGCAGACCTTGATAACTATAGTGAACAATACCGTGGTGTCATGTCTGCTGTAACATTTGATGAAGAGAAGGAAAAGTTGGATATTGCCTATCAAGTAGCCTTGCCACCATGGTCTTATGACTTATCTGATGCCGGTAAAAAAATGTCTGCCGATTGGGCCGTTATGACAACTTACAATACGGAAGAAGCAACAACAAATCTAGAAATTAATGCTTCTCAAGCCGATCGTGACTACATCGTATTGTTCAACTGGAAGGAGCTTGAACAGAAGATAGCCGCCGGAGAATATGACGAAGTGACAGGCCAAAAAATGATCTTCCCAGAAAAGCATAAAGGTGGTATTTACCTAGTTCCTGTTGCGAAATCACCTCATGGCGTAGACGTTACACCAGATGGGGAACACTTCATTGCTTCGGGTAAGCTTGCTCCAGCGATGACGGTTTTCTCCTTTGAAAAAGCTTTTGCTGCGATTGAGAACGGCGATTTTGACGGAGAACGTAACGGAATTCCTATTCTTAAATATGAATCTGTTATGGAACGAGAAGTTAATCCTGAAAACGCTCTTGGTCCGCTTCACACTCAATTTGATGATGAAGGGATGGCCTATACAACCATGTTTATTTCATCTGAAATTGTTAAATGGGATCCAGCTACAGGTGAAACATTAGACCGTGTTGCGGTGCAATATTCTCCTGGACATTCAGTTGCTGCTGAAGGAGATACTGTCGCACCAGATGGCAAATATATTATTGCCCTTAACAAAATAGCAAAAGACAGCTATTTATCAGTAGGGCCTTCACATCCAGAATCCATGCAGCTAATCGATTTAACAGGGGACAAAATGGAAGTGATCCAGTCGGCACCTGTCAATCCTGAGCCACATTACGCGCAAATGATAAAAGCGGATAAAATCAATACGATTACCGTATATGATAAAGACGAAAGCAATCCAAATGCAATTTATAACCAAGAAGATGCAAAGATCGTCCGCAAAGGCAATGAAGTTCACGTCTATGGGATCGCTATGCGTTCCAAATTTATTTTTGATGCTAATGCGAAACGTCCTGACGTGATTGAAGTAAATGAGGGAGATAAAGTCGTTATTCATCTTACAAATATAGACTTTGACCAGGATATCACCCATGGCTTCGCGATTAATCAATATGATTTCAATATGGAAGTTCAACCTGGACAGACCAATACGATTGAATTCACAGCAGACAAAGCAGGAACATACCCACTTTATTGTACGAACTTCTGCTCTGCCTTGCATCAAGAAATGTCAGGCTATTTCCTCGTGAAGCCGAAAAACTAAAAAAGCGAGATGTTATTAAATTCCGTTTTTTAGAATAGGTTCTGTGCTAGGTAAAACGTTTATTGGCTCATTTCGTGCGAAACATTGATTTCACTCGCCTTCACGTATACCGAAAATGAGTCAATAACCAACACTGACATATTGTATAGCCTTAAACAAAAAAGGGGCAGCATTTAAACGATTAGCGCCCCTTTTATAAAATGGGTAGTCACTAGAAAGAAGTGTTTGCAATGAAAGGAAAACAGCTTTCTCGATTCTCATCAATTTTAATGATTATCTCTGCCATATTAGTCATGTTAGCGTTGTTCTTCCCATGGTGGAGAATGGAATTTTTCGCTCCTCAATACCCCGAAGGACTAAATATTATTGTTTACCCTGATCACCTTGAAGGGGAGTTGGAGCAAATTAACGGGTTGAACCATTATATTGGCATGGCCCAGTTTAATGAGGAAAGCTTTCCAGAACTAAACTATCTTCCTTATCTCATTGGCGGGCTTTCCATACTCGTACTACTCGGCGCCTTCATTCGTAAAAAAGCTTATTTAATAAGCCTCATCGTTATTTTTCTTATTGGTGGTGCAGTCGGCGTATGGGATTTATGGGCAGCCCTTAAGGAGTATGGAACCAACTTAGATCCAATGGCTCCAATTGAAATGGAACCATTTGTCCCACCGATCATTGGAGAAAATGTCATCGCCAACTTTACAACCTATAGCCTATTAGGAATCGGTGCTTATTTAGTCATCGCAGCCTTTATTTTGCTGCTGATTCCTTTATGGAAGGATCGAAAACAATGAAAAAGCTGACGTTCTTATTCTTCATCATGTCCATCATTCTCCTTTCTGCCCCTCGTTCAAGCTTGGCGGAAGATGATCTACAACAAATGATCGATGCCCTCCACGACGGAGACACACTGGAGTTAGAAGATAAGACGTACGAAGGAAATATTATCATCAAAAAATCAATAGAGTTAATTGGGAAAAAAGGAACCGTTATAAGAGGGGATGAAAGCGGAAATGTCATTTCCATTGAAGCTCCCCATGTAAAGATTCGCAATATGACCGTGTCAGGCAGCAGTATGAATCGCAATAGCTCTGAGGAATACGCAGGAATAAAGATTTATTCTAATCATAATGTGATTGATTCAGTAACGATTAAACATTCCTTTCACGGTATTTACTTAAGTCAAGCTCATCATAATCGGATTGAAAATAGTCACATTACAGGACTTGGCAAAGGGGAGATTGCCAATCAAGGGAACGGGCTTCATATCTATTACGCAAACGATAATATTCTACAAAACAACGTGATTAAAGGTTCAAGAGATGGCATGTTCTTTGATTATGCCAACCGCAATGAAATTCTTTATAACTCCATAAGCGAAACACGCTATGGTCTTCACTATATGTATTCTGATGATAATGTTTTTGAAGGAAATACGTTTACGATGAATACCGGCGGCGCCGCCATTATGCATTCCAACGGAATTAAGCTTGAGCAAAATGAGTTTATTTTTAATTATGGACATAAGTCCTTTGGACTCCTGTTATTATCATCCCGAGACACGCTCATTCAAAATAACACCTTTTTTCTCAATCAAAGAGGACTATATATCGATCAGGCAACAGGGAGTTTAGTGAAAAATAACCGAATCATTAAGAACCAAGTTGGGATCGAATTATGGGCAAGTTCAAATGAGCAAATTTTTACCTTAAATGAAATTAATGAAAATACCATTCCTGTTGCTAGCCTTGGTGGGGAAGGGAGAAATAGCTGGAGTGAAAATGGCATCGGCAATAACTGGGGGCGCTCATTTCCTATGATCGATTTAGATCAAGACGGGATCGGTGATGAAGAGGTGCGCTATCAATCTTCACTCCATCAATTAATTGAAGATCAAGAGCTTGTTTATCTCTTTTTACAAAGTCCTGCTATCGCCGTTTATGAGAAGCTGAATCAGTTTCTCCATAAAGAGAAAACGATGTTTACCGATCCTTATCCGCTCGTGACAAAGCATGAAAGGAAACAAGCATCACTCATTCTCATTGGGGTGCTTGCCATCTCATCCGGCCTATATATTTATCGCCGTTACAAAAAGAGACTATTATAAGGGAGACATCCACTATGCATTATATTTGGAAGGAATGGAAGGAAAACATAAAAGGAAAAGGGCTTTGGCTGGCCTTTGCGCTCATTATTCTCGTTTCAATTAGTTTATTGTTCCGTTCCTCTGCTCTTTCCTTTGATCAAGGATTCTATATTCACTTGATTAATTTATTTGATGCATTCGTCTATTTCATCCCGATATTATGCCTTTTTTTAGGGGCCTTTTCCCTATTTCAGGAAAAAGAACAAAAAACATTGATCATGCTCTTAACAAGAGGAGAGCGCTTTACAGGCTTTCTATGTAAAAAAAGCGTGGCGATTCAATCGGTATTATTAGGGCCGACTGCTCTATGGTTCTTTCTCTACTTGATTCCGTTAAAATTTTATTTTCAAATAGATGGCGCTGCCTACCTTGCATTCTTGTTCACCATCACAAGTCTTATTCTCGTCTTCACCCAGCTTGGAGTCTTCGTTGGGAGCATCAGCCGCTCCAGAATGCAAATTGTTGGCTTCGTGATCGCCATCTGGTTCTATTTTTTCTTCTTACACGATTTTCTCTTATTATCATGGTTAAGTAACGTTACCTATGATAATGTGAAACTCTTTTCTAGCTTTTATTTCCTAAACCCGTTGCAAGCTGCAAGAATTTACCTTGAATCAGCATTCGGCGTTTACTCCTTTGAGCATATGTCTAAGCTACTTCAATCATTCATGTGGTTAAAGCCGTCTTTATTTTTAATCGGCAATGTTGTACTCGGAATATTGTTCTCGTTTGGAGCTGGAGTTGTTTTTCAACGAAAGGAGGGCTCACAATGATTGAAGTTGCCCATCTCTATCAATCGTTTGGAAAAAGAACAGTCCTTCAGGATGTTCACTTAAAAATAGAGAAAAATGAAATATGTGCTCTCGTTGGGCGAAACGGGGCTGGGAAATCAACTTTTATTAATAGTCTTCTCGGAATTCTTCCTAGCAAAAAGGGGACAATCAGAATCAACGGCAAGAAAAAAAGGGGTATAAGCAGCGAAATTGCTTATCTTCCAGAAAAATTCTTGCTCTATCAATCTTTAACAGGACTGGACAATATGCGGTTTTTTGCCAGAAGCATTTCTCGAACCTACGATGAGAAACGAATGGAAGAGCTCTTAAAATCCGTCAACCTTTGGGAGGAACGAAATACGATTATCGAGGAATATTCAAAGGGAATGCTGCAGCGGCTTGGACTCGCAGTGACGCTCTATCAAGATTCACAAATCCTCGTCTTAGACGAACCGACAAGCGGTCTTGATCCAATTGGAAGAAAAGAAATTTTGGATACGTTGAAGTCTTTGCAAAATAAAACGATTTTAGTATCTTCCCATCATTTAGATGAAATTAAACAGCTATGTTCACACGTCGCTTTTTTAGAGAATCAGCAAATCTGTAAATACACTGTTGCAGACTTTCTACTAACACAAAAATTAGGAGAGAATGGACCATGAAAAAATTTTTATTCGCCTTAGCCAGTTTGCTTTTCTTATTGACTGCCTGCAATAAAAGTTCTGTCGTTGTCGAGGTCGAAAAGGATTTATATTATGAAAAAGATACAGCCTCCGAGCTTGTCATTAAAATTACTGATGGTCATGATCCTGTTTCCGGTCTTAAGGTCAATGCCGTGCTCGCGATGAGCGACATGGACCACGGGCAAGTAGAAGCAGCCTTTAAAGAAATCGGAGAAGGTATTTATTCGTCAGAAGTCGAATTGCCGATGGCCGGAAAATGGGAGATTGTTTTCACGTTTGACCATAATGGAGAATCTGTTGAAAAGGTCATCACATACGATGTAAAAGAACCGAGTGGGATCGCTAAAATCAACGATGAATGGATTACAAAGGAGGATCTAGAATTTTACCAGTTTATCAACGAACTACACATTGCCATCAATCGCGAACAGGATAAAGAAAAATATGAAGGCGACGAATTAGAAGAAGCGTTAGCCTATTGGGACGGACAAGAGAAGCTAAATCAAGATCGAAATCAGCTAATAACCCAGATTATCCGCCTCCGTTCCATGGCACTCCTTGCTCTTGAAAAAGGCCATGAGGCAACACAAGAGGAAATAACCGAGCAAGTCAAACAGGTACGCACACAATATGAATCAGTCCCAGTTGCCAAAAAAATGATTCAAGGATTTGGAGAAGAGAAATTCTGGAGTAAAGAACAACAGCAATATGAACTAATTGTTCTTTCGCAAAAGGTTCAAAACGATTTGATTGCACAAGTACGAAAAGAAAATCCCGATGTCAACGAGCAGGAGATCCTCTATCTTGCCCAAAAACAATACGAAGAACTTCTTATTTCTCAAGTTAATTCATTAACAATTGAACTGTTATAAATCCTGAACTTACTCAGGGTTTATTTTTTATTTATAAAATGAGTGATTACTCACTTCACAAATCTCTTTTTATGTTTTATGATGTAAGTGAGTGATTACTCACTTTTTAAAAAGGAGTGAATAAAAATGGATGCAAATGAAGTGATCGTGTCGATCCAGGATGTGTCGAAGGCTTTTGGAAAACAGGAAGTGTTGAACAATATTTCTTTAAATGTTTACAAAGGTGAAATCTTCGGGCTATTAGGTCCATCTGGTGCTGGCAAAACAACATTAGTGAAGATGTTAACCGGATTTGATTTGCCGAATCGGGGAGAAAACTATCTTTTCCAAGAAAAAATGCCTTCCTTAAAGCTCATTGAAAAGATTGGCTACATGGCACAATCAGACGCTTTATACGGAGAATTAACAGCGAAGGAAAATCTTGAATTTTTCGGTGCTCTTTTCGGTTTAAATGGAAAAGCATTGCAAAGTAGAATTGGCAAAGTAATGGACGTTGTTGAGTTAAGTGACCATTTAAACAAAACGGTCCACCATTATTCCGGGGGAATGAAGCGAAGATTATCGCTTGCGATTGCCTTGCTCCATGAACCGGCACTGCTAATTCTTGATGAACCAACTGTAGGAATTGATCCTGTTTTACGCAAGAGTATTTGGAACGCCTTTTACAATTTAAATGAAAAGGGCACGTCAATTATTGTTACAACGCATGTTATGGGGGAAGCGGAGAAATGTCACCGTTTAGCAATGCTTCGTGATGGTCGGCTAATCGCTGTTGGCACACCCGAGCAATTAAAAGCAGAAACTAGTTCCTCTTCCATCGAAGAGGCATTTCTAGCATATGGAGGTGCTAAGGCGTGAGAGTAAGAGCACTCGTAATCCGGATTTTAAGACAAATCATTCGTGATAAAAGAACGCTTGGACTACTAATTTTTGCTCCGATTCTTATTTTAACGATGCTTCATCTTGTTTTTAACGGTGATGATTATGTGCCAAAGGTCGGGTTGGTTGATATACCTGAAGCCTTTGAAAAACAGCTAGATTTAGACGATGCGGACATTACAAAATACACAAATATCGAATCAGCTAACAAAGATATGGAAAAGCAATTGCTTGATGGCTACATTTCATTTGAAAATACTAGCCCTTCTATTGTCCTTGAAGGCAGTGATCCAAATGTCAATGGCGCTACGATCAAGTGGCTGGAAAAGGCATTTGCACCTCTGCAGCCAACTGGCTCACATGAGCTAAATGTAGCGTTTATTCACGGATCGGAAGATATGAGTCAGTTTGATTATTTTGGTCCCGTATTGCTTGGGTTTTTCATTTTCTTTTTTGTCTTCTTAATCGCCGGAGTATCCTTTCTACGAGAACGAACAACTGGCACGTTGGAACGTTTATTATCGAGTCCACTGCGGAAATCGGAAATGGTTGTCGGGTATATTATCGGTTTTGGGATCTTCACGATGATTCAAGCGACAATTATCGCCGCCTACGCTATTTATGTGTTGGGGATGCTTATGGAAGGGAGCTTTATATATGTTCTTTTAATTACGTTAACCCTTTCCTTAACAGCATTAACGTTAGGAATTTTACTATCTTCATTCGCTAATAATGAGCTGCAAATGATTCAATTTATACCCATTGTTGTCGTCCCGCAAATCTTTTTTTCAGGACTATTCAATTTGGAGACGATCTCTCCATGGTTAAATTGGATTGGTCCAATGACCCCGCTCTATTACGCAGCCGATGCTCTGCGAAATGTGATGGTCAGAGGCTATGGATGGGCAGATCTCTATATAAATATCCTTGTGCTCCTCGGTTTTTCAGCACTATTTATGTTCTTGAATATTGTCGCATTACGAAAATACCGAAAGATTTAGCATCTTATCTTATAATCCATTACAATAAGAATATCAAGTACTGAAGGAGTTTATTATGAACGGTCCAGATAATCTTATTGAGGAAATTTTTGAACAAAGCGATGAGCTCACAGAGAAACAAAAAAAAATCATTCTTGCTGCTGTTCAGGCATTTGCTGAAAAAGGGTATGCCTCTACCTCAACAAGTGAAATAGCGAAAAACGCTGGTGTTGCAGAAGGGACGATTTTTCGCCATTATAAGACAAAAAAAGATTTGCTCTATTCGATCATAGAACCGATGCTGAGAAAATTTATAGCCCCCCTTGTTATTAAAGATATGGAAAAGGTTCTCAAAAAAGAGCATGCAACGTTTGAGGACTTTTTGAGAGCGATGATCGAAAATCGCATTAAATTCCTTTCGAAAAATATGCTTTTATTTAAAATTCTTATTCAAGAAATCCCTTTTCAGCCAGAATTAAAGGAGCTCTTTAAAGAGCATATCGGAACGAAAGTAATCGAACGATTTACAGAGGTTGTTGAACACTACCAAAAGAAAGGAGAGCTTATTGATGTGCCTCCCTTCCAGATCATTCGCTTGACGGCATCGGCTATCTTCGGTTACATTATCGTCCGTAATCTCCTTTTACCAGAACTTGACTGGGATGATAAAGAGGAAATAGAACGGACGATTCAAATGATTATGCATGGGATTTCAACAAAAAAATAAACTTAAAAAGAGAGTCGACCGAAATGTTCCATCTAACAAAGCAAGGAAGATAAATTTGCTAGTGATCTCCCTTGCTTTCCCTGGTCATATAAAAAATTCGCCGCAATCGAACAGCCTTTAATAAGCCGTTTTTGCAATGATTTAAAAGAAAATTGTTTTCCCTTCTTATCTATAATGAATGATCATTCTTCAACAATGTCCTACTGCTCCATCTCCGCAACTTACAACATGAACTTTTTTGCAAAATAATCACCGATCGTTTTATGGTACCTCTTTCTTTAAATTTCACTAAGCTCAACCTTATATAAATGATCATCATTTTCTTCGGGCTTACCACGACCATCGGTATTATTGGATACAAAATAAAGGACTCCATCCTCAATCAAAATATCACGAATTCTCCCTAACCCTGTGATCACCTCGTTCGTCTCACCTGTCTCAAGATTGAACTCTCGTACAGCGTTCCCTCTCAACGTCGCAACATACAGCCTTCCTTCATAATAAGCCATTCCTGACGGTGCCCAGGTCATCTCTGCTCCAGATTGAAAAAGAGGTGATTCTATACCTGTCTGCTCTTCATCTCCGATCACCGCTGGCCACCCATAATTTCCAGAAGGTTTAATGAAGTTAATTTCATCATGTGCGGAAGGGCCGTGTTCACTAGCATACATCGTACCATCGCTAGCCCAAGCCAAGCCCTGAGGATTACGATGGCCGTAACTATATACATAGGAGTCCGCAAGAGGATTATCTTCAGGGATAGAGCCATCTAAATTGAGGCGCAAAATCTTTCCGCCTAACGACTTCACATCTTGAGCAATATCTGGATCTGTTGCAGCGTCTCCTGTCGTTGCGTACAACTTTTGATCTGGTCCTAGCTTTAAACGTCCTCCATGGTGATATTGCCCACTGGGGATTCCGTCAAGAAGTAACTTTTCTTCCTTCCACACCTCTTCCACAAGCTTTAGCGTGACAATTCGATTAAATTGTCCATCTTCATCCTTATAGGTATAGTAGGCATAAGCACGATTCGTGTTAGCAAAATCTGGCGCTAGGACAAAACCGAGCAAGCCTGCCTCCGCTGCTGTTGCTAACGTCTTCTCCAGCTCCACCTTTTGCCTTGATTGCCTATCTCCTTCAACTTTCATGACCGTTCCGTTTCGTTCACTGATATAAAACGTTTGCCCCATTTTATTAATGGACCACGGAACTTGGAGATTTTCAGCAACTACCTCTCTACCCATAGCTATAACTGCTGGCTTCCCCATTTCATCTTCATGTACTCCTTCACGCTCTTTTCCCCCAGAACATGCAGCCAAAAGCAAAACGACCAACAACAGGATTCCTTTCTTCATCGCACTCCTCCTTATTTTATCAAGACCTTTCCAAGATCATCCTAAAACACAACAGCGGGAGTTTACTCTCTTTTTGAGCTTTTTACAACTTGGTTTAGCACGATTGGCATGAAACACTTTTTACAGAACACTAATTAATAGCCTCCCAGATCGCTTTTGCTACACCACTTTCCTCATTTGTAGCTGTGACAAAATGGCATTGAGCTTTAACATAATCGTCTGCATTCCCCATAGCAACCGCTCTTCCAACCCTTTGAAACATCGATAAATCATTGTAATTGTCACCAATCGCCATCGTTTCCATGAGCGAGATTCCTTTTTCTCTTGTAAAACGATCTAAAGCAATTCCTTTTTGCGCTTCTACGCCATTAATCTCTAAATTTTCTTTCCCAGAAGAACTTAAAGCAATTCCCTCTATTTCTTTTAGCTGCGCTTCTACTTTTTGCAGTTGCTCCGGATCAAAAGAGAAAGCTAACAGTTTATAAAGATGGTAATCTTCCTGCTCAAAAATAAAATCGACACTCTCTATCGTTTTAATAAAATTCATGCGCTCTTGTAAGATCGCTTCTATTTTTTCAACCTCTGTTTTCTCATGTTTGTTAGCCGCATACTCTTTAAAAAGGCTTATGCCTCTTTCCATATCGGCTGTATAAATTCCTTTACTTGTAAAAAACTCTACATAAATATCGCTATCGGAAAGAATTTTTAATGCATCCTTTGCAAACTCTTTCTTAAGAGGATTATCAGCAACTATTTCTCCCTCTGGCGAACGCACCTCCGCTCCGTTGGCACAAATCACCGGACATTTAATCCCTGCCTCCTTTAATAAATAAATCGCCTCTGGATAGGAGCGACCTGTAGCAATGACAACTTCCACACCTTTCTCCTGCGCCGCTTTAATGGCTTTCATATTCTCTTCCGTAATTTCATGATCCTTCGTTAATAATGTTCCATCCATATCAATTGCTACGCATTTTATCATTGTTGTATCATCCTTTATCTTTTTTTATGTATTTACTTCCTTCACGGATGCTCAAACTAGATAGGGGCACCGTCTCCATTATTTTTTTAACGTACTGGGGATTTGTCTTCGAGTATTCTCTTAAAGCCCAGCCGATTGCTTTACGAATAAAGAACTCCTGCTCCGCAGCATTTTGCTTAATATATTGTAAAAGCAGCTCTTCATTTGTTTGTTCCTTATATTTTAATTGAAATAATAGAGCGGATCTCCTTAGCCATATATTATTGCTTATTGCCCAATGATCCATTTTCGATGTGATCACTTCTGGATTCCTAATAGCAATATGGCCAACAAGCTTAGGAGCAATGGTGTCGACCGTATCCCACCATGATTTTGTTGTTACCAATGTTTCCAATAGCTCTATGGAGGAAATTTCGAGCTTTTTCTTTATTTTCTCCAAATAAAATAATGCCGCATACTGATATTCCCTCTCTTCTTTCTCCCAAAGTGCGAGCACAAACTCATGCTGGAGGGGCTTCTGTAAAATGGTGGATGCCTGAAAAAAATCTTTTAGAAGTTTTTTGCGCGCTGGTGTTTTTATGCCAAGATAGGGAAATTGGTTCCGCATATACTCTTCCATTGGAATGGCCATTTTTTTATTACGATTTCGAGAAAATATTGTCTCAATCTCATTAACCCAGTCCAAGTTTGTTCCCCCCATCAACCTTGTCTTTCCTTTTCATTGTAAGAGTTTCGAGAAAGATAATCCAATAATTGAGAAAAAATGAACATGAAACTTGCAGCTAACGTTACGTTAGGACTTATGATAGTAATAGATAGGAGGATGGCAATGAATACATTTTCAATTGGAGAATTCGCCAAAAAGACCGGTTTAACAGTTAGAACTTTGCATTATTATGATGAAATTGGAATCCTCAAACCTTCATATTTGTCGGATAAAGGAAAGAGAATTTATACCGAAGAGAATTTTATTACATTGCATAAAATCATTACCTTGAAATTTCTTGGCTACTCACTCGAAGAAATTAAAGTATTTCTAAAATCCGAAAAATGGGATTTAAAGGACTCCCTTTCCATACAAAAAGAAGCGATGGTGAAGCAAAAGGAACAACTGGAACAGGTCATTAGAGCATTAGATCATGCTATATATATTGTAGATCATCATGGTGAACTAGATTCATCCATATTTATTACATTAATCAATGATATTCAGATGGAAAAAGAACATAAAAAATTCTTAAAAGGAATCCTTGACGACCAAAAAGTAGAACAAATTTTTAGTATCGATGAAAAAAGACATCTGGAAATCAACACAAATATAGTTGGATTATTAACGGATCTGAAAGAGCATTACGGAGCAGATCCGAAATCCGCAAAAGTACAACTACTAATCGACAAACTAATCGATATATTTGCTGAATTGACAGGAGGAGATCTCCACTTTCTAGAAGAAGTTACAAATGTTGAAATCAACGATGAGGACTGGGCGATTCCATTCCCTTTTCCAAAAGAGGTTGAAGAGTGGATTTCCAAAGGGATCGATATAAATCTACAGAAAAGAGGAATCACCATAAATGAAAGAAAAAAAGGAACAAATAAAAACTAATCACTTGAAAGCTTTTTGGAGGTTAATTAAGAGCTCCAACCCACCAAAAGGGATCTTTATCCTTGCCTTAGCTTTAGGGTTACTTGAAACGGCTGCAGGACTCGTGCTTCCCTTATTCACGAGATCGTTAGTCGATCAATTGGCACAATCCGCCCTTGAAATTTCACTGATTGTCCTTTTGGGTGCTGCTTTTATCGTTCAAACGATTTCATCTGGATTTTCCTATTATTTTATGACCTACATCGGAGAATCAATCGTTGCTTCGATACGGAAGCGGCTGTGGGGGCATATTATCCATTTGCCGATTCCTTATTTTGATGAACATCAATCAGGTGCAACAATGAGTCGTGTCTCTCAGGATACGAATACGGTGAAAACCTTAATCACCCAGCATTTAATTACGTTTGTTACAGGTATCATCTCCATTATCGGTGCTGTCACAATTTTATTAATTATTGATTGGAAAATGACGCTAATTATGATTATTTCTGTCCCTATTGCCATCCTCGTGATCATGCCACTCGGGCAAAAGATGTACAAAGTCTCCAAGGCAACACAGGATGAAATGGCCACCTTTACAGCCAATTTAAGTCGCGTACTGGCTGATATTCGCCTCGTCAAAGCCTATCATGCAGAAGAGGGTGAAAAGGCAAAAGGGGAGCAAGGAATTCGCCACCTTTTTCAATATGGATTAAAGGAAGCGCGTATACTTGCTGTTATTTCTCCGTTCATGACTTTTATTATGATGCTCGTACTTGTCGTTCTAATCGGATATGGCGGAGTCCGCGTTGCATCTGGAGCCTTGTCCGCAGGCTCTCTTGTCGCAATCATCATTTACATGTTTCAAATCGTTGTCCCATTTAGTCAAATGGCCACCTTTTTTACCGCTTTCCAAAAAGCAATGGGCGCAACTGAACGTATTCAAGAAATCTTGTCTATTCATCAGGAACCAACAACAGGTGTTACAGTCGGACAAGAAGCAGAACCACTTATCTTTCAAAATGTCTCATTTTCATATAAAAAAAACGAACCGATTTTAAAAAATATCTCCTTCGTCGCCCCACCTGGGAAAACAACAGCATTTGTCGGGCCAAGCGGAAGCGGAAAGACTACCATATTTGCTTTATTGGAGCGCTTTTATTTAAGTGCAGAGGGAGAAATTCGTTTGGGCGACAAGCCCATTCATCTCTTTGATTTGCATTCATGGCGAAGCCAAATTGGCTATGTCTCCCAGGAAAGTCCAATTATGTCTGGGACGATACGAGATAATATTATTTATGGGCTGGCTCGGGAGGTCTCTGATGATGAAGTGCTCCACGCCGCCAAACAAGCAAATGCAGCAGAATTTATTGAACGTCTCCCTAATGGGTTTCAAACAGAAGTGGGGGAAAGAGGCATCAAACTATCCGGAGGTCAGAGGCAGCGAATTGCTATTGCAAGGGCCTTAATCAAAAACCCTAAGATTCTCCTTCTTGATGAAGCCACTTCCAACCTTGACAGCGCATCCGAGGAACTGGTACAAAACGCACTGACACATCTCATGCAAGGGAGAACAACACTTGTTATTGCTCATCGCCTTTCAACCGTTGTTGAGGCGGAGCAAATCGTCGTCTTGGAACAAGGTGAAATCACTGGGATTGGAACCCACAACGAACTTCTACATGCCCATAGCCTATACAAAAAGCTAGCTGAACAACAATTAAGAAATGAATCACTAACTTCTGAAATTGAAAAAGTAATTAGGGAGAATGATGCTTGATGGAATTTAGCTTTTGGCTGCTTATCCTCTTTACGATCGTTTATGAGCCCATTATTGGCTTCTTTGCTTTCAAAAAATTCAAACTCGGCGTTAGAGAAAATCAGCATAGAAGGGTGAAATTTTATCAGCAGACGATGCTTGGTCTGTGGATTCCATCCATTTTCATATTCCTGCTAGCCCTGTTTACAGAACTATCTTTTCAAGATATCGGATTAACTTTTCCAGCCATTAACACAGAAAGCTTAGGACCGTTGATCACCTATTCTGTATTTGTCTTAGCAATCCTCTATTTCATCGGACTGCTATATTATTCTATCGGTTATCAATTTAGTAAAAAAATGAGATCTAAATTAAGAGAAGCCAAACAAAAGGAATGGGATAATGTCCATTTTTCAGAGATATTGCCGATTACGAATGCTGAGAAAAAGCTATGGAATTATGTTTCATTAACAGCAGGGATTACTGAAGAAGTGATATATAGAGGCTTTTTAATCTTTGCATTTTCTTATTTATTTCCTGATCTTTCGATTTGGTTTACCGTAGTATTATCTTCGCTCTTGTTTGGTTTAGCACATACCTATCAAGGAATTAAAGGAGTATTGCAAACCACAGTGGTGGGGGTTATTTTTTCCATTCTTTATATAGGTGTCGGCTCCATACTGCCACTGATGCTCCTTCATTTCTTGATCGACTATGTTGCAAAATTAGGAGACCGTCCAGAACGCATCAACTAATCATCATTGAAACGCCTGGCGCATTTAATATCGCCAGGCTTGTTATTATCCTTGCACGGTTTGCTTTTCGTTAAAGCCCTCCTGATAAATGCGACTAATAATCGATTCTATTTCTGGTTCTTCTACCGTTAAATCTTTAATATTATGTGTTTGCGAGATTTGTGTTATTAAATCGGATGCAGAAACTTCATTTCCATTAAAACGGAGCCAATAACGATTGCCTTCCTGCTTACATAATTCGCCATTTTTTACTGCAAAAGACTTATCTGCATCCTCCAGATCAACAACGAGAGTCCTCATTTTTCCAAACCTTTCCTTTACAGCGAGAATGTCCCCATCATAGACCTTTTGCCCATGATCAATCAGAACCATTCGTTGACAAAGCTTCTCAATGTCCTCCATATCATGAGTCGTTAAAATGACCGTTACTTGCTTTTCCTTATTAATCTCCTGAATAAAAGTCCTCATCTTCTCTTTGGCGACAACATCGAGCCCGATCGTTGGCTCATCCAAAAATAGAATGGGAGGATCATGGAGTAAGGACGCGGCAATATCCGCTCGCATTCGTTGTCCCAGGGACAATTGTCGTACCGGTGTATTAATAAATTCATCAAGACCAAGAATCTCTTGAAAAATGCTCATATTTTCTTTATACCGTTGGTCAGTTACCCGATAGATGGCCTTCAAAAGCTCAAATGACTCAATCGTTGGTAGATCCCACCATAACTGAGTCCGTTGCCCAAAGACAACACCGATGTTTTTTGCATTTTCTTGGCGATTTTCATACGGGACAATCCCGTTCACTGTCACTTGCCCAGCAGATGGCACCAATATTCCCGTAAGCATTTTAATCGTTGTTGACTTGCCAGCACCGTTCGGTCCGATATAACCGACCATTTCTCCCTTTTCAATCGAAAAGCTGATATCTTTTACCGCTTCTTTTTTGATAAACTCTCTTTTAACCAAGCTCTTTAATGCCCCAACTAGCCCCGTTTCACGCTTAGCAATCATAAATTCCTTTTGTAGGTTGTTTACTTCAATAATCGACATCTTCTCACATCCTTCTATGAGCCAGTGCTCTTATATCTGCTTAATCCTAACATCCAAATAAAATAGGCAAGACCAAAAAACAGCACGCCGACCAGCGGGGAAAAATACCCCATGTAATCTGGGAAATAAGGGGTTTCCTTATTTAAAATGACCGTTGTCGGAAAGTAATTCACAAATCCGAAAGGAATGACAAATGCCGTTATCCACTGGATAAACTTTGGATATATGGCCAATGGATAATAGGTTAAATTTCGCGCTGGAAACATGGCAACCCAATAAAATTGCTCCGACTTCGTGGTCCAAAATGCGAATGCCGAAATGATAACAAGAAGCCCTCCTTGAATCAACACACCACCAACGATTGCCCCAAGTAAAAAAAGGATCTTACCTATAGTCCATTCAAGCTGTAGCTGAAAGCTGACAATAGCGAACACAATGATACTAAACAGAAACTGCCCGAATGAGGCGATATCAAACTTCATCGCCATAAAATGAAAGAATGGATTAAGCGGTCGAACAAGAAAACGATCAAATGTTCCATTCAATATATATGTATCAAGACTGCGAAAATGAAAAAAGAGGATAATGCAAAATCCCCATGAGAGAATGGACAATGCAAATAAAAAAAGCATCTCAAAAAAAGTTCCAATCTCCTAATGTTTGAAATTGATAGAGCATGACCCACATCGTGACAGCCGTTCCTGTATAGGCTGTGATCATCCCGACGATCCTCATCACGAAAGCAAAGCGATACTGAAGCTGCGCTCTAATCCCCGCTGAGACAAGCTTAAAATAAAGTTTTATATATTTTGCGATTGTCATCTCTTTATCCCCCTTGAACAACCACTTTATGGGATGCCCGATTCCAGACCATTCTTAAAACGAAGTAACATACGAGTAACCAAAATAATTGAAGCCCTAAAGAGGTGAAAACTTCTCCCCCTGTCGTCTCCCCGATAAAAATCGAAATCGGCATAAAGAAAATGGCTTGGAAGGGCAAATAAACAGCGATTGTTTCCAACCAGTTTGGGAAGAACCAAAGAGGAATAACTGAACCGGAAAGAAGGGACATCGCAAAATAAAAGATATCTTCAATTCCTCCTGTTTCCACTAGAAAAAAGGTTAACAATCCAAATGTCATTTCTACACAATAGCGAATTAAAAAGCCGATACACGCAGAAATGATAAAGTACGCCCAAGTCAGCCAATTGGTCGGCAAAGCTAAGTCCAAAAAGAAAAAAATGATAAAGTATAATGGCAATAACGCGGTGATCATATAAAAGGCCACACTTCCAAAATCGGCAAATAAATACCTTAATGGCACATCAAACGGCCTCATTAATTCTAACGAAATATCTCCCGTTCTTACCTTCTCTTGAATTTCCCATAACGGAGTTCCAGCCTCGTTTTCACTCCATCTAAAAATTGACTCACTACTATGTAAGTTAGCATCGCTGTAAAGGTGACTCCGCCAGCCTCGTCCCGTCCTGCATAAAGGGCTGTCCAAATCGAACCCCACATTAATAAAAATATAATATTGGATCCTGTCCGTGACCAAACCTCAAAACGGTAAACCGATGAGCGAAGAAAAGCCTTTCTTGTGAATGTCCAATACATACTCCAACTGCTCATTCCCTGCACCCCGTAATAATTTTGATTTTTAAGACTATTTCATATTCTAACATATTCGTATAAAAAATGGCTATCTCATGAGATAGCCATTCCAGAGTAAAGACAAAGCTCAAAAGTATTAGACGACAGTTACCTTCAGGCTGATTGAATTACCTTTATTTTGCAAGCTTCTTGATTTCCGCATTGATCCTGTCTTTGTAAGAGTCTACGATCGCAAAGTCCATCGCAGCTATATAAATACTCTCCAGTTCATTTCTTAATCCCTTTGCCTCAGATAAATAAGAAATCGCCTGCTTCATCTTCTCTTGATAACTTTGTGAATAAAGCTTAATTTTATCAGCAAAAATTTCATCTGTTCCCGTCTCGATTATCGTCCCATATAAATCAATAATTTCATCCCCTTCACGGGATGGGAAATACTCATGGGGTGCAGTGCTGTCAAAGATGGCAATTCCAAGCTCGCGAAAAATTAACATATCAAGACTATGAGGATCAAAACCGCAATGATAAATCTCCACATCAATGCCCCTTGACTCTGCCTCTGCTGCCAATTTCTTTAACATGGTTGATTTCCCAGAGCCAGGTCGCCCTTTTATAAAAAAACGGTGGGCAATATCTTCAGTCAGATTTGGAACAAAATCCACAGCTCCTTCAGGCGTAGCTGCACCTAGAAAGCGATGTTTCACATCCGAGTGTTTATTTAATACCATATCGTTAAAGAATGATTCTGCCAGCTTTTCAGTTAGTTTGTTAGCCTTTTCAAAATCCATGCTGTTAATATAAATTTTCTCCCATTCATCATGAATTTTTAATGCTTCTTCAAGCGTTTCATAAGCAGAACGGAAAGCTAATTGAACCCTACTGTTGAGATCGACGATTCTCTCTTTCTTTAAAGCTAGCCTTTCTGAATCCCACGCCTCGCCAAGATTGACGTATTCCTCAACGACACCCGGTACTTTCGGCTCAATGACGTGGGGAGCTGTTCCATCGACAACTCCTATTTTAAGTTCTCGAATAATTACACCATCAATTGAATGATGATCAGAGGAACAATGTAAAAATTCCAGATCAAACCCCTTTTCTAACCATTTAGCACCAATGTTTTTCATTAATGTTGATTTTCCAGTACCTGGACCACCTTTTAAAATAAACACTCTCTCTAGCCCTGCTAGGCACTCATCAAATAAGCTGAAAAATCCGCGAGCCGTATTTCCACCTGCGAAGTAATGTTTGATCTTCCCAGCCACATAAACACATCCTTTTGATTTCTTCAGGATATTTATATGCAAAAGCAAAATAATGGGTGAGTGCCTATCTCAAAGCTTTATTCTTTAATGAGCGGAGCTAGCTTTGCTCCTGTTATCAACAGTAATTCACTTGCTTTTAGTTCCAGCTGGATTCCGATTTTCCCAGCACTCACAACGATCGTTTCCAAAGCTGACGCACTTTCGTGAATAAAAGTTGGATATGCTTTCTTCATCCCTACTGGCGAGCAGCCGCCTCTAATATACCCTGTCCATTTTTGAATATCTTTCACAGCAATCATTTCAATCTTTTTCTCTCCCGCTGCCTTGGCAGCTTTTTTTAAATCAAGTTCCTCTGCTACAGGAATGATAAAGACATAAATTCCCTTGCTTGTTCCTTGAGCGACCAATGTTTTAAAAACGCTTGTTGGCACTTTGCCAATCTTTCCGGCAACAGAAAGGCCATCTATTTTCCCATCTTTGTTCTCATAAGTCAAAAGCTCATATGCAATTTTTTTCTTATCTAAAATCCGCATCGCATTCGTTTTATTTACCTTCACTGCTATAACCTTCTTTTCTCCCATTTGCTTCTATCGTCTCAAGCTTCCAACAGCGACTTATGAATCCATATTGCCGCCTGCGAGCCCTCCCCTAATGCAATTGTCACTTGCTCGGAGTGTGCGACAACATCACCAGCCGCCCATACATGTTTAACATTGCTCATTTTCGTACGCGGATCGACTACAATATGTTTGTTCTCTAATAATTCCACACCAAGCTGCTTTGCTAACTGAGATTTCACTTCATTCGCTCCAAAAGCAATGAATCCATGATTAGCTGTTAGCTTAACTCCATTTTGCAATACAACTCCTTGAAATTGCTCCCCATCTACCAAACATTCCACAATCGGGCTTGCATAATAATCAATTTCTTTCTCCTGAAGCCTTTGAAGAAGCTTATCGTCTACCGGCCTTTGTTCATGATTAATATAGCTTAACTGCTTCGTCCAATAAGATAATGTTAAAGCCATATTAGCGCCTACATTTCCAGAACCAAGCACGAGCGCGCTCTGATCCTTTATTTCATAGCCGTCACAATCCGGGCATACGTAAACACTAGAACCAAGACATGGAATTAACGACGGAAAAGGAGGTAGTCGATCGATCACACCTGTGGCAAGTAAAAGTCTTTTTCCAAGGAAGCTATCGCCATTTTCAGTTCGAATATCGAAGCCTTCTTCTTTCTTACTCACTGCTTATACTTTACCAAGGACAAACTGTACTCCTAACCCTTCAGCTTGTTTCCTTCCGACAGTCCGCAAATGCTCTCCGCTCACGCCATCAGGGTATCCTAATAGATTATGATAGCTTCTACATAATGTAGAGCGACCAACCCCGGCATCAATAACCAGCACATGATGCCGGTATCTCCCTAATTGTATCGCTGCCTGCAAGCCTGCAATTCCTCCACCGATAATGACACAATCATATCTCAAAAAAAAATCTCCTTTCGGACAAGATTCCTTTATATCTTCCCCGAGAGAAGGGTGAATATGTCTACCTACATAACTCCTTTTTGCCGCTGCGTCTGCACCAAATCAGCATAGAAGCCATTTTGCTTCATAAGCTCCTGATCTGTTCCTTTTTCAATCACGATGCCATCCTTCAATACAAGAATTAAATCGGCATGTTGGATTGTATTTAAGCGATGCGCAATGACAAATGTTGTTCTTCCCCGCATAAGCTTGCTCAAGGCTTCTGAAATTTTTATTTCCGTAATTGTATCGATGCTGCTTGTTGCTTCATCAAGAATCAGGAGACGAGGGTCGGCAAGCATCGCTCTTGCAATTGAAAGAAGCTGCCTTTGCCCCTGGCTTAAATCGCTGCCTTCTGAAGTTAATACGGTATCATAGCCTTTTGAAAGCTTCATGATAAAATCATGGGCATTGGCCTGCTTCGCTGCTTCTTCTACCTCTTCATCTGTTGCATCAAGCTTGCCGTAACGGATATTCTCTCTCACAGTTGTGCGAAATAGTACAGAATCCTGAAGAACGAAAGCCATTTGTCTTCGCAAGCTTTTTCTTGTGATATTTTTAATGTCCGTGCCATCGACGTATATCGTTCCTTCATCAGCATCATAAAAACGCGACAAAAGAGAAAGAACGGTTGTTTTCCCTGCACCAGTTGGACCAACGAGGGCTACCGTTTGCCCTGGGTAAGCATGGAATGAAACGCTATTCAGTGTGGCTACTTCTTTCTCATAGGAGAAGGATACCTGATCAAACACAATATCTCCTGTTAAAGTAGAAATTGATTTTGCCCCTTGTTCATTCTTTCCTTCACTCTCTTCATCCATAATTTGAAAAACCCGTTCCGCTCCAGCAACAGCAGAAAGGATCATATTAAATTGATTCGCTAAATCATTTAAAGGACGAGTAAACTGTCTCGAATACGTCGTAAAAGTGACGATCACCCCGATCGAAACCGCTCCTTTTAGCGCTAAAATCCCTCCGATTCCAACAATAATCGTAAAGCTGATATTATTTAGCATGTTCATCAGCTTTGGTATGAAGCCTGAATAAGCTTGCGCCAAATAGCTGGACGTTCGGAGAGCCTCATTTTTGCTCTCAAATTCAGCCATGACCCTTTTCTCTTGAGAATACATCTTTATTATTTTTTGACCTGAGATCGTTTCTTCAATAAAACCGTTCATATCTCCAATATTTCTTTGCTGCTCCTTGAAATATCTCCCTGTTCGATTTGTAATCCACTTCATTCCAGCAAATAACACTGGGACAATCAGCAAAGTTAGCACCGTTAATAAGGGACTTAGCCATAGCATCATTACGATCGTTCCCATTAACGTTAATGTACTTGTCACTACTTGAATAACAGCACCGTTAAGCGTTCTGCTGACATTCTCCATATCATTTGTTAAGCGGCTCATCAATTCTCCATGCTGACGCTTTTGAAAGAATGAAAGCGGTAGCCTTTGGAGATGGGCAAATAATTGATTTCTCATAAAGAAAACGACATTTTGAGCTATGCCAATCATCCAATAGTTTTGAAAAAAGACAGCACCAGACTGAAGAAGATAGACAAGCATTAGCCAGATGAGCATCTGCAGCAACACACTTCCAGTCCAACCCGCGAGAACACCATCTACAGCAAGTCCCATTAAATATGGACCTGCTAAGGAAAGAACAGAACTAATCATTATCATTGTCAAAACAAGGAGAAAGAGACCCTTTTCCTTTGCAAAATAACGCCACATTCTTCGTAAAGTGCCGTTCATATTATGAGCTTTTTTACCCAACACAACCAGCCTCCTTTCCTTCTGACTGTGATGAATAAATCTTTTGATAGTAGCTGCTTTCTCTTAAAAGATCGTGATGACTTCCCTTTGCCACAAGCTCTCCTTCATGAATGAGGAAAATCGAATCCGCTTCCTTTACAGAACTAATTTTTTGAGCAATTAGAAGAATGGTACATGACTGTTTTTTTAACGTGCTAAGAATGCTCGCTTCCGTTCGCGCATCCAACGCACTTGTACTATCATCTAACAACAAAATGCTTGGTTTTCTAACAAGAGCCCTCGCGATCGAAAGCCTTTGTTTCTGCCCGCCTGAAAAATTAACTCCTCGTTGACCGATAAAAGTATCATAGCCCTTTGGCAACCCCATAATAAATTCGTGAATTTCCGCCTTTTTCGCCGCTTCCATCACTTCTTCTAAACTAGCATCCTCTTTTCCCCACCGAATGTTCTCCATAATCGTTCCGGAAAACAAATGGGCTTCTTGAGGAACTAAACCAATTTGTTGACGAAGATTTTCTATATTCAGCGATTGTATATCTTTTTGATCTATGTAAATTCTTCCTGCTGAAACCTCATATAATCGTGGAATCAACTGAAACAGCGACGATTTTCCCGAGCCTGTTTCGCCAAGAATTCCTATTGTTTCACCAGCTTTGACTGAATACGAAAGCCCCTTTAACACGAAATCATCTTGGTAGCGAAAAGAGACGTTATCAAAATCAATCTGGCCAGCAATCCTCTTACAAACAGCAGACTGATGCTTCCCTTTCTCTGTTTCTTCTTCAAGAACATCCGTGATCCTTGATGTGGAGGCTTTTGCCCGAGAGTAATTCATCATTAAAAAAGAAAACACCGTAAAGGAAAACATAATTCGCGTAGCATAATTAATAATGGCAACCAATTCCCCCGCTTGTGCAGTACCAATCCCCAGCTCTTTATGGCCAATCCAGAGAATGAGAAGCATCGCCCCATTCATTCCCAGCATCAAAATCGGCATCGTTAGCTCCATTATCCGCAATGCTTTTTTATTGTCCCCCATTAAAGAGGAATTCACTTTCTTAAAGCGCTTCTCTTCATATGTTTCTCTAGTAAACGCTTTTACGAGACGAATCCCTAATAAATTCTCACGAATGACACGATTCAATGAATCTAGTTTCCTTTGAACACGTTGAAATAGCACAACACCCTTTTTCAATAACCAAAGCGTAATCAACAACAAAACCGGTACAGTTATGAGCAAAATATGAGCAAGCTTTACATTCACCATATAAGCCATAATGATGCCGCCGATGATAAACAAAGGAGCTCTCAGCGCAATTCTTAGACCCATAAAAATAAAGTTTTGAATTTGCGTAACATCATTCGTTAATCTTGTAATCAGTGAAGACGTTGGGAATTTTTGAAATTGCTGAAACGCAAATTCCTGCACCTTTTGAAAAAGCTCCTTACGTATACCATATCCCGCTCCTTGACTGACCTGCGCCGCATAAAAAGAATTAACAATACCGCCAATAAAGGCTAGCAAAGAGGTCCCAAGCAATACACTTCCCCATAAATAGACGATGCTGAGGTCCCCAGCGACAATTCCATCATCAATGATAATGGCCATAATAACAGGCTGGTACAATTCTACCGCAAGCTCAAGGATAGTAAAAAAAAGGGCAATCCACATCGCTAATTTGTATGGTTGAATAAATTTAAACAATAACTTCATCTGTCTTCCCCCGTACATTCTCGCTGTAAAAGAAACCCAATAAAAGGAATCCGCTAGCATCTTCGATTTACCAATTTTACCAAAAATTCATTATTTTCGATACCCTTCGATTCCCTAAATTTTATGAAAGAAAAAAAGAGCTCTCCCTTTATGAAGAGAAAAGCACAAGAGGAGCGTATAATGATTGTTCTTAAATCAGTACAAAGGAAAAAACATATGCAACAATAAACGTACAGAAGCGGTGAAAATTCACGCCAATAATCCACTAACATCCCGCAACCCGATTCAAAGAAATTCGAGCTCGATATCTTATCACTAACTCCACAGATGTAAAGAAACTTTACATCCACTTCAAGCGAATTACCCTTTCCTCTTTCACCTCAGCACCTCTCCCTTAGAAACTAATTTTTCCCTTTCTGAACTCCGAATCTTGCATTGATTTGCCCTCGCAGCATTTGGTTACGAATTTTTGCATCATCCTCCTTTTTCTTATTTTTCAGCATCTCCTGTCTAATTTCATAAGTCCGTACACCTTCATCTCTCTTGTTCGCAATATCAATTAATCGCTCCACATCCGCAAAAGAATATTTGCGATTTCCTCGTTCAGTTCTTTCAGGAAAGATGAGCTTCCTTTCTTCGTAATATCTGATTTGCCTTTCCGATAAACCTGTCAACTCACTAACAACACCGATTGTAATAACCTTCCTATTCTTATATAAAGGGTCCTCTTTCATCCCTTCACCCCTCAAATTGTTTATTCCAATTATATACCGGATTTCGAAAAATCTTTAGTCTTTTGTTAGATTTTCTTACATAAAAATAAAAACATTGTAAGTTTTTTTAACAAACTAGGTGATTTAATACGCAAACCTCCATACAATGTTTCTATATAGAAAAAAAGAGGATGAAAAAGGGGAAATTGAGAAAGCCAGCGGAAAAACAAGTGAAGGGTGAGCGCTCATGCCAATGCTGAGAAATGCGGTACGTAAGAGAAGAGAGTATGTGATTTCAGCGTTAACGAGAATCGGAGCTTTCAAGCAAGAGGAACTTCAATTATTAACATTAACAGAGCTTGAAGCTGAATATAAAAAATTAGTCAATAAAATGAAGGGAGTAACCAAAAATGGCCAATAAAGAAGATGTCATTGACTTAGCTAAAAAAATCGTTGAATTAGATATATTACGGGATCAAATTTATGAGAACTTTGCCGAGGTAGCAGGAGAGCGTGCTGATGAACTGCTTCGAAAAGTCCAGAACAGTCAAAAGGTAGTGTAAAATATACAGCTGATTTTGGGGAGCACAGTAATCGTCGTGCTTCCAGCTTGTCATCAAAAGGCATCGGGAGACGATGTCTTTTGTCATGTTGGAATCGCCATAACTTTATTGCTTTCAAGGAAGCCTTCTTGTCGCTAGCGCTCCTCCTTGTCTCGGTGTTAACGCTATTTTTCCTAGGAATCAGGTATGTTCCGCTCCAACCAACTGATTTTAAGCACATTTCCAAACTGAACTTGCCCATTTTTGTATCAATGTATTTCCAATCCCATACTTTTTTGCAGGCGACCAATCCCCTTTCAATTGACCCTGCGACGAAAATATTTACCCCTCCTATAAAATCCCCTAAATATAGCTCGTATTATTTTTTATGATTTTCACTTTTTGTACATTGTACCGATAGGAAATTAATTAAAGTGATACTGACAATATCCTTCCTTAACGCAAATATATAACCATTTTCCTAAGGAAAATAGGCAACGGCAAAGCTAAAGGGGGACGATGTTCAGCAAACGAAAACCCATTTTTGCAAAATGATTATTTTTATTTATCCAAGGGTTTTTCACCCCCCTTTTTTTTGCCGTCTATAAACTAAATTCAAGTAACACCTTGCTCAGAATGGTTTCTCTTTTCTCGGCACCTCAAAAGTATTCACAATTGAATTTCTTTTTTCCACCTTTACAATGGTATAATTTATGATTGTAAGATGGTTTATTTAAAATTACTGGCACTAACAATGTTCGATTGAAAACAGAAAGCTCGGAGTGAAAATGAATTTGGAATCAAAAAAATCATTGCCTATTTTATTTATCGTTATGTTCCTTGTCATGGTCGGATTTGGCATAATTATTCCCGTGCTACCTTTTTATGCGGAGAATATCGGGGCATCGCCCACTGAACTAGGTTTATTGATGGCTGTCTACTCCATTATGCAACTTCTATTTGCACCGATGTGGGGACGTCTCTCCGATCGTATCGGTCGTAAACCAGTCATCATGATTGGCATATTAGGTTTATCCATTTCTTTTTTTCTAATGGCTCTTTCCGAACAGCTTTGGATGCTTTTCTTAGCTAGAATCCTTGGCGGTTTTCTATCTTCGGCTAATATGCCAACTGTCATGGCGTATGTAGCGGATATTACAACTGAAGAGGATAGAGGAAAAGGAATGGGAATCATCGGGGCAGCTACTGGACTTGGGTTCATTTTTGGACCTGCTATCGGCGGCATCTTTTCTGAAATTGCCTTAAGTCTCCCGTTTTTTATCGCTGCTGCCTCTTCGCTCTTTACTTTCTTTTTGGTCATCTTTGTCTTGAAAGAATCACTGACTATTGAGAATCGCAAGATGACCTCAAAGCGAAAAGGTCCATGGAAAGAAGCGATTAAGAGCCCTGTGTCCACGCTCTTCTATTTACAACTTTTTGTCTCTATCTCACTTGCAGGATTAGAGGCAACTTTTGCCTATTTCGCAGCACAAAAAGCTGACTTAGACGCTGTAAAGCTTGGCTATATTTTCATGATTATGGGACTTGCCCAAGCATTTGTCCAAGGTGGATTAATTGGAAAGATGACGAAAAAATTCGGAGAAGGATTCGTCATCCAACTGGGAATTATCATTTCTGGAATTGGCTTTGGCCTTATTCTCCTGTCCAATTCGTTTTGGACAGCCGCTCTTTATTTGACCATTTTTGGAATTGGGAATGGGTTAATCCGACCTGGAGTATCTTCTCTGCTTACGAAGAAATCAAATACTGGTCACGGGAGCACAACCGGGATGCTTTCCTCTTTTGATTCTCTTGACAGAATCATTGGTCCCCCCTTAGGTGGATGGCTCTTTTCGATCTCTATCGGACTTCCCTATGTGATCGGCATTGGTTTATCTGTCATCGCACTCTTTATGTTTTTCATCTACACAAGCAAACAAAAGAGCATCATTATGGAAGAACAGGGATAATCAAAAAAGCTATGCGTAGAGCCGTTTATAACGACTTTTCACATAGCTTTTTAAGTATCTGCCACATTTTTTTCGCTGATTCATTCTGAATGTTAGGCTGGAGATGCTTCTTTAAGCTCTATCCCTTATTCTTCTTATTTGCCGCCTTCTCTAGACGTCGAAAACGTCGTAAATCTGCTTTACGAATTGGCAACGGTTCATGTTTAAGCAGCTTCACAATCGCTATTGTCAACATTAATAACAAAAACGTAAAAGGAAGTGCAGCAATTAAGGAAGCCGTTTGCAACGCTTCAAGCCCCCCTGCATAGAGCAAAGCGGTAGCAATAGCAGACATCAAAAATCCCCAAACAAATTTCGCCAACTGCGGCGGGTGCAAACTGCCAAAGGTCGTCATGCTTGATAATATATAGGTCGCGGAATCCGCCGATGTGACTAAGAAGGTTAAGATTAGCAAAATCGACAGAACTGACATGATGGTTGATAAAGGCAGCTGATTGAATGTCATAAACAGCGCACTTGTAATATCTGCATCTACAGCTTCTGCAATTCCAGCATGATGATTTAAATCATTCCATAAAGCGGTTCCTCCAAAAGCAGCGATCCATAAACAGGCGATTAACGGAGGAATGATCATTACCCCCATAATATATTCGCGAATGGTTCTCCCCCTAGAGACGCGTGCAACAAATGCTCCCACATATGGCGACCAAGCAATCGCCCATGCCCAATAGAAAATCGTCCAATCACGGACCCATGTTCCACCTTGATAAGGCTGTAGTCGTAAACTATACTGAATAAAATTGGCAAAATAATCACCAATGGCTAATGTGAAGCTTTCTAAAATCATCAAGGTCGGACCGGCAATTAAAACAAATACAAGAAGCAGGATCGCAATGCCTAAATTTAAATTACTCAAAAAACGAATACCTTTATCCAACCCAGTTGTGGAGGAAAACATATAAGCAATAAAGATAATAAAAATAATGATGAGCTGAATTAGAAACGAATTGCCCGTTCCCCATACACTATGGAGCCCCCCTGCCATTTGCAAAACACCTAAACCTAACGAAGTAGCGATCCCCATTACTGTCGCAATTACAGATAGGGTATCGATTGAACTTTTTACAATTGGCTTCTCCCCGACGACGGGTTCAAGAGCAGTAGAAACAAGTCCATCTTTATTTTTGCGAAACTGAAGAAAGCCTATCACAAGCCCTACGATGGCAAATACCGACCATTGACTGATTCCCCAGTGAAAAAAAGAATAGCCCATCGCAATTCTCGCAGCCTCTTCTGTCTGAGGCTGCACCCCTTCAAAAGGAGTCGAGAAAAAATGGCTCATCGGCTCAGCTACTCCCCAAAAGACTAATCCTGCCCCAAACCCAGCAGAGAACAACATTCCAATCCATGTAAAGAATGGAAATTCCGGGCGTTCTTCTTCTCCGCCTAAACGGATCGCTCCATACTTACTAAAAGCCAGCCCTATTAAGAAAACGATGATAATAAAGACAGCAAGAAGATAGAACCAGCCAAAATTAACAGTCGTAAAATTGAACAATCTCCCAGCAACAGCACCGAATTTTCCAGGCGCAATCGCCCCAATAATCACGAGAATTAAAATAATTGCTGCCGAAACGGAAAATACAGGGTTTTTCCACATTTGTTTATTCATGTAAGCCCCCTCAAATAATACGATCTCCCTCTTATTTTGACCTGTTTTCCTAGATGAATTCGTATGCGACCGAACTATCGTAATAAAAAAAGTTTAAGTTAATCACAACCAATCTGATCGGTTTAAAACATACCTACCCGTATTAGCAGTGAAATAAACAATGATTTCATTGTTTATTTTCTTGCATTATAATAATGGCTAGGGGGTGACCCAATGGCACGCGACCGCAAATTCTCCACAGAAGATTTATACCATGCCACAAAACAAATTTTGCTTGAGCAAGGCTATGATGGCTTTCATTTTGGCCTTTTAGCTGAGAAATTGGATATTTCAAGAGGAGCCATTTATAAATACTTTGATAACCGGGAAGAACTTATCGTCAACTTTATGCGGCACGAAATGAAACTTTTTCTGACAGAATTAAAAAATGTTGAGCAATTTCCATCTTTTGACGAAAAATTAACGTTTTTATTAGAGCTTATTTTTAAAAATCCTGCTGTTCCAAGATTAATCGAAATCGGACAGCGTATTCCAATTCATGAGAATTTAAAAATGAAAGAAGATGTCTTCAAGTTAGAGGACCTTCGCCTTAAGATGTATCAGCATCTCCAAGAATTTATCGATCTTGGGAGAGAAGAACAAAAGTTGAATCCATCAGTACCGGATACATTAATTCTTGGATTTATCTTCCAATCCATTATGATCCCTAATCATTTTGATATTCCGCAATCAAAATGGGTTCAATCCATAAAAGAGATTCTTTGTCATGGAATTTTAAATCATCAATAGTTGACACTTGTGTTACTTTTAAAGATAATAAAAAGTAACACAAGTGTTACTTTCAAATTCACCCAAAGTGACACTTGTGTCACTTTGGGTGAATTATTCTTAAGAAGGCATTGTTAGAAATCGGTTTGATTTTTTGCTCATTTTTTCTCTCTGGCTCTTTAAACTGTGCTTAAAAGAGATAATAGACCAAGATTTCACACGAAATGGTTAAAAAATACTTAATCAACAATGTGGTTTCACAAAGCTTTTTAGAAAGGAATAGATCATGAAAACATTCATACAGGCTGTCACTGATCGCGTTACCACAAAAAAAGGAACACGGATTACCTTAACTCTTTGGCTCATCGCTACGATTGCCTTGACTTTATTTGCACCGAGCATACATGATCATCAAGTTTCAAACATAGATACTCTTCCTGATGATGCAATCTCCGTTGTTGCCCAAGAGAAAATAACACAGTATTTTAAAAACGGTGAAGGAGTACCTGCTATTTTAGTTTTCCAATCAAAAAACGAAGGTGACAACGTACACCCTTCAGACCTGACTAGTCTCTTAGATAAGATTGGTAGCGAAAAAATCCCTGGGCTCCAACAGATTGTACCGTTATCAGCTCTGCCGCCTCAAGCAACAGCTGAATTTTTTTCAAAGGATGAAACAACCGCCTTAATTCCTCTGACCTTTGATTCTTCTTTAGAGACAAAAGAAATGCAAAAATCGATTGCACATATTAATCAAATCGTAAAGGATTCATCCGAGCTCATTCTTTATGTAACAGGACCAGCTGGAATAGCAGCTGATACCCTTGATTTATTTTCCCGTGCTGATTTAGTGCTGATCTTTGCAACAATCGGAATCATTTTAGTTTTATTAATCGTTATCTATCGTTCACCTTTATTAGCCTTAATCCCATTACTCGGAGCTGTTTTTGTCTATCAAATTGTGACACAAACGCTTGGAATCATGGGCAATGGTGGACTCGAGATAAGCAGCCAGACGATATCGATCATGTCGATTCTATTATTTGCCGCAGTGATTGATTATTCTTTATTTGTTTTCTCTCGTTACCGCGAGGAATTAAAAACCTATGAGAACAAATATGAAGCTATGCAAGCAGCCATGAAAGAAACAGGAATGCCCGTTTTCTTTTCCGGTGGAACCGTGCTAGCAGCCATGCTTGTATTATTTTTTGCGCAATCAGGGGACTATCGTAACTTTGCCCCGACTTTTGCAACAGCCATGGTCATTATCATGATTGCATCGATAACGCTTATCCCAGCTTTATTTACGTTATTCGGCAGAAAGTCATTCTGGCCTAAAATCCCTAAAGTAGGTGAGCCCAATACTCAAACGCACTCATTTTGGGGAAAAATCAGCCGATTTGTGACCAATAAGCCAAAGCTCTCTGTAGCAGTTATCAGTCTCATTCTTCTAATCTCTGCCAGTAATATATTCAACTTAAAATATGAATTTGACACGATGAAATCATTCCCAGACGATATGCCTTCTCGTCAGGGCTACGAAATTCTAGAAGATAAGTTCGAAAAAGGGGATCTTGCCCCTACAACTGTTTTATTTGAATCTACGAATCCATTAACAACCGAGCAAATTGAGGCATTAAAAGACATATTGGCGGCACAAGAGCTTGTCAGCAATATCCGTGTCAACGGAGTAACAGACGACAAGACAGCCGTTCATTATAACCTGACATTTGAAGGAAATCCTTACGCGACCAAAACGATGAACACTTTGGAAAAAATGATCGAAATAAGCAACGAATTCGTCTCTGATAGCCAGTTAACAGGGAAACTTTATTTTGCTGGTGAGACCGCATCAAAAGTTGATGACAGAAAAATCAACGATCGCGACGTCATCCTCATTGTTTTGTTGGAAACCATTCTTATCTTTGTCATGCTCATCTTCTTAACAAAATCGGTGAAGATGCCGTTTTATATGATGGGCACTATATTGATTTCCTTCCTTGCCGCTTTAGGACTCGGTACATTTTTGAGCACGCTATTATTTGATATCGGTTCAATCAGCGACCGCGTCCCACTGTACTCTTTTGTTTTCTTAGTTGCATTGGGGATTGACTATAATATCATTCTCGTATCAAGGTTCCAAGAGGAACGAAAGAAGCACCCCGTTCAAGAAGCAGTAAAAATCGCCGTTGCCAATACAGGTGGTGTCATTTCATCAGCCGGATTAATCCTAGCGGCAACTTTTGCCGTCTTAATGACCCAGCCGATTGAACTACTATTTGTTTTTGGCTTCATTGTTGCAGTCGGCATCTTGTTAGATACGTTCTTAATCCGTGGAATATTATTACCAGGGTTAATCGTATTGGTGGAGAAGGATAAAGCGGATAGCAGGCCAACCGAAAATTAAACAATAAACAAGGTCAACCACCGTTTTCTCGTTGACCTTGTTTTATTACTATCTAGTTTTCACTCAAAAAGCCTCATATATCGGCCGTATCCTTCTTCGTAAAGCTTATCTTTCGGAATAAATTTCAATGCGGCTGAGTTTATGCAATATCTTGCTCGGTCCGGACCTGGGCCGTCATCAAAGACATGACCGAGATGGGAATCGGAAGTTTTCGAGCGGACTTCAATTCTCCTCATACCGTGAGACGTATCAAACTTTTCTTCCAAGTCCATGCGACGGATTGGCCTCGTAAAGCTGGGCCAGCCGCAGCCTGCATCATATTTATCGAGGGAACAAAATAAAGGTTCTCCCGATATGATATCGACATAAATACCCTCCTCTTCCATATTCCAATATTCATTTTGAAAAGGTGGCTCTGTCCCATTGTTTCTTGTCACTTCATACTGAATCGGAGTTAAAAGCTTGCGGAGCTCTTCATCTGACGGTATCTTCCTCCAGTTTTCACGAATAAACTTGGCGCGTCCAGAGCCTTCTTTATACAAATTATAATGAAAAGGATTCTTCTTGTAATAACCCTGATGCTTCTCTTCAGCCGGATAAAAAGGAGCTGCAGGTAAAATTGCCGTGACAAAGGGGTTCGAAAAACGTCCGCTAGCTTCAAGCCTTTCTTTTGATTTCTCCGCAGCAATTCTCTGCTTCTCATGATGGTAAAATATCGCTGTACGATATGATGCGCCACGATCGTTGAATTGCCCTCCCTCATCCGTTGGATCGATTTGTTGCCAATAGATCTCTAACAGTTTTTCATAAGTCATTACTGTTGGATCAAAGGTAATTTGCACAGCTTCATAATGTCCTGTCGTTCCAGAACACACTTCTTCATAGGTTGGATTCTCTTTATGTCCACCTGTATAACCCGAAATCACTTCTTTAATTCCTGGTTGCTCATCAAAGGGAGAAACCATGCACCAAAAACAACCACCAGCAAAGGTTGCCTTTTCCCATTGCTCCACCATGCCCATCCTCCTTACTTTCTTAACCACTCATGAAACCACCATGTATATTGATAGGTTTGCTTCCAGCTCTGATCGCCTTCTTCCATACTCCAAAAGGCTGACAATGCTGTCATCGCTAGTCCCGCTTTTAATAGTCGTTTCCGCTCCAATGACAACCCGCGGGACAGTACTTCAACTCTCTTCCATAACACTCTCTTCGGATCTTTCTTTTCCTGCAGATGGTTCATTAGAAATGAAACGACATCAAAATAAGGATCGCCAATAACTCCCTTCGGATCAATCGCCATCCATCCTCTCTCCTCTGCAAAAAGAATATTTTCATGATGAAGGTCTCCATGGAGCAGTTGCAGACCGTCGGTTGTATCGTTAATCTCCCCAAAAAAGTTCTCAGCTAATTGCAAAATTTCTTCCGAAAACTGGCCAGTCTGATACTCTTGCATTTTCCTGCATCTCGATAGCTGGGAAGCCCATTGATGAATCATAGGAAAAAGAGACTCCTTCGGCACTTCGCGACGAATCGCTTTCCAAACGTTCATAAATTGCTCTAGCGCTTGTTCTTCATCCCCTAACTCTGCAAGCATCGTCCCTGGAGCCAATTTTTCCAAAAGAATGACGCCATTCTCCACATCTGCTTTTAATAACTTACAGCAGCCGTTTCCATCATAAAGCTGCAATGCTCTCATTTCATTTTCCAAATCATGACTCGAAAGGGCCACTTTTAAAATCGTTGGCACACCGTTTTCATCTAACACATTTAACACATAATGATAAGATAAATTTGAAACCGGCCCCAATGGGGTTAGATTCCACTTTGCCAAGTAACCATTGACACGTTCTTCAAGGGTGTCTATCCATCGTGCTCCTTCTTCTTTAAAGGCTCGTGTCATTTTTTCCCGAAATGAAGGTGGAATATACATTTGCTCTCTCCCATCATTTTTCAAATACAATTCCATACTTTCTCATCTTTTTATATAAAGTCGCCCGTGACATGCCAAGCCTTTTTGCTGTAATGCTTTTATTCCCAAATGTACTTTGCAAAGTCTCCAATATCCGTTCCTTTTCCAATCTTTCTTTCTCAGCTGCAAGGGAGGCCACTTGTAAATCAAGATGTACGGAAGGCTCTTTCCCAACATGAAGTACTTGATATAGATCTGTCTCGGTAATTTCACCACTTTCGTTTAACACGACGAGCCTTTCCATTAAATTTCGCAGCTCACGAATATTGCCTGGCCAATCATAGTCAAGCAATACCGCCAAAGCATTCTGCCCAATCGTATAGTCCTGTTTTTGATATTTATAGGAGAATTCCTCAAGAAAATCATAAACAAGCAACGGTATATCCTCTTTCCTTTCCCGTAATGGCGGAATGTTTACGGAGAACACGTTTAAGCGATAATATAGATCTGAGCGAAAAGCACCTTCAGCAACCATCTTTTCTAAAATTCGATTTGTAGCAGCAATCACTCTAATATCAACCTGTTTCGGGGTTAATCCTCCAATTCGGTAAACTTCTCTATCCTGCAGAACCCGCAGTAGCTTTACTTGCATATCAAGAGGGAGTTCGCCTACTTCATCTAAAAAGAGAGTTCCTCCATTTGCCAGTTCCAATTTTCCGGGCTTTCCTCCTCTTGACGCCCCCGTATAAGCACCTGATTCATAACCAAAGAGTTCGCTTTCAAACAACGCATTCGGAATCGCTCCGCAATTGATCGGAATGAATGGTTTTTCCTTTCTATCGCTTTTCTCATGAATGGCATGGGCAAATAGCTCTTTGCCAACACCGCTCTCGCCGCTAATCAGAATCGGTGCATCTGATTTTGCCATTTTCTTCGCTTGATGAATCAACTGCTGGATTGAGCTATGGACGCCCTTAATTTTTGTAAACGGATCATCATGCTGTTGATTCATATGCTGCCTTAATTGCTGTAATTCCTTTGACGCCGATGATAGTTTTTCATTTAAATGAATCGTCGACGTAATATCTTTTTCAATCGACAAACTACCCATGACTTCATTTTCTTCATTGCGAAGCAGGGTCGTACTAATAAGCACATGTTTGTCAGACCTTGGCATATGGTAAACATCCCGGACAGGCTTACCTGTTGCCAAAACCTTTAAGTGCATCACATCCTCTTGCTGAAAAAAGTCGCGGATGTTTTTCCCGATGATTTCTTCTTTTTTAATTTGATACGTTCTTTCAGCCGCCTCGTTCCAGTACACTAACTCCCCCTTTGTATTAACAACTGAAATCGCTTCCTCCAAAGACGACAATATTGCCTGCAACGTTTGTAGAGCAAACCGATCTTCCATGTATATCGACCCACCTTTTTATAGAGGACTGTTTAACTATTGAACATCCATTTTGTATAAAAAAGATACAGCTATAAACACTTTTGTTAACCAAACAATACAATCTCGTAAACAACATGTAAAGAATATTTTTATAAATGAATTAATTCCTTGATAGCGTACTTCAAGTTAAAAAGCAAAAATTCAGAAGACTCCACCTTTTAGGATACCTGCAAAACACGAAGCGATAGCCGTTTTAGCGCTATTCTTTTTATTCCTCCTTATTCATAATAAATGGAGCTTAAATATCTATTTTTTATATTTTTAATGTTGGCATGTTTTTTGCATTGTTATAAAAAACCAGCGTTTATTGTTAATCAAGGAATTGCTTAGTTTTGGAAACTATATATAATGGGGGAAAATTGTATGTTGTCGACAGTTTCTAAAAATTTTTTTCTCTATGTATCTCAGCACAAAGGGTTGAATAAAGCAGCTCGAAAATGGGGGCTGAAGTTCGGTGCAGCACAAGTGGTAGCGGGCGTAACGATCGATCATGCCATTCAAACTGTACAAGAGCTTAATAACAAAGGAATCTTATGTACATTGGACCATTTAGGAGAATTTGTTCATAGCACTGAAGAGGCCTTGCAGGCAACCGAATACAATGTCCGCACGCTAGAAGCAATTGGAAAAGCAGGGGTAAAAAGCCATTTATCTGTCAAAATGACTCAGCTTGGACTTGATATTGATCGGGAATTTTGTGTAAAAAATATGTGCCAAATTCTTGATGCCGCTAAAAGAACAAATAATTTTGTAAGAATTGATATGGAAGATTATGCTCATTGTCAAATAACGTTAGACATTTTACGCGAGCTCCGCGAAGTGTATGGCTTTGATAATGTCGGTACGGTCATCCAGGCATACTTACACCGCGCCCACAATGATGTAAAGAATCTAAAGGGAATTTCTTTGCGACTTGTAAAAGGAGCCTACAAAGAAGACCCTGCCGTTGCTTATCAAGATAAAAAAGAAATTGATGGGAATTACATGAAGATTATTAAAGAACACTTGCAAAGCGGGAGCTACACAGCCATCGCTTCACATGACCATCATATTATCGCAAAGGTTAAAAAATTTGCAGAGGATAACCATATTTCACGTGATCAATTTGAATTTCAAATGCTCTACGGTTTTCGCGAAGAGCTCCAGGAAAGCCTTGTTAAAGAAGGATATAAGATGCGTGTCTATGTTCCATTCGGTGATGATTGGTTCGGTTATTTTATGCGCCGCTTAGCAGAAAGACCACAGAATGTCGGATTTGCTCTAAGAGGCTTTTTCTCTAAAAAATAATTCTGCGGACTTTCGAATTGCCGCCCTTTTTAAAAGGTTTATCCTGCACACCTCGACAGAATTCCGGCTTACAGCAGAACGAAGAAAGCTCTAACTCGATGAAACGTTATCCCTCGTTTTATCGAGTCAGAGCGAAAATAGCCTGATCAACAGTATTGTTTACATCGCTCTATGATGATTGGCTTAATTGAGGAAAATCATCCCTCGTCTCAGTCATATTGAAAAATGCACCGATTTGATCAAATGAAGTAAAAACCCTAATACCACCAATCTTTAGCATGACAGCAAGAAGAATAATCGTTTAGTGCTAGATTGCATATGTATAAATACTGTTAAAATTTTTTTAATTTTTAGTTTGTTATTCTTTTCAAAATAGAGTAATATTTTATCGAAATAACTATTTACAAGGGGGAAAGTGCATGGATTTTGCGTTACTTATTTCAATTGTCATCTATATGATTGGCATGCTCTGGATCGGTTTCTATGCCTATAGAAAGACATCCAATTTAACCGATTACATGCTCGGCGGACGAACGCTCGGCCCAGCGGTTACGGCATTAAGCGCCGGAGCCTCTGATATGAGCGGTTGGTTATTATTAGGGCTCCCTGGAGCTATTTATGCGACGGGCATTAGCGGTTCATGGATCGCGATTGGACTCGCACTTGGAGCATGGGCAAACTGGATTTATGTAGCACCTCGTCTTAGAACCTTTACAGAAAAAGCAAATAACTCTATTACCATCCCGGCTTTCTTAGAAAACCGTTTTGGCGATCACTCTAAAATTCTACGAATTATTTCTGGCCTTGTTATCTTAATTTTCTTTACTTTCTATGTTTCGTCAGGAATGGTCTCCGGAGGGGTATTGTTCCAAAGTATGTTTGGTCTGGACTATACAACGGGACTATGGATTGTCGCTGCTGTAGTCGTTGCCTATACATTATTTGGCGGATTCCTAGCTGTAAGCTTGACAGACTTTGTTCAAGGACTCATCATGTTTATCGCCCTTATTCTCGTACCTCTTGTTACATGGATTCAGGTAAGTGGAGACGGTCCAATTGAAACCGTTCGTTCTATTGATCCAGCTCTCCTCAATATTTTCCAAGGTACAAGCTTTTTAGGAATTATTTCTTTATTTGCGTGGGGTTTAGGTTATTTTGGCCAACCGCATATTATCGTTCGCTTTATGGCAATTAAATCCGTTAAAGAGATTAAAAAAGCAAGGCGTATCGGAATGGGCTGGATGATCTTTTCCATGCTCGGCGCCATCGTTACCGGATTTCTTGGCATCACATATTTTGCTACAAAAGGCGAAGGTTTAGATGATCCAGAGACCGTCTTTATTCTATTAGGCGATGTACTGTTCCATCCGATTATTACCGGTTTCTTAATTGCAGCTATTCTAGCAGCTATCATGAGCACAATTTCATCGCAGTTGTTAGTTTCATCGAGCTCACTTACAGAAGATATTTATAAAACCTTCTTCCGCCGTTCTGCCACAGATAAAGAACTCGTTTTCATTGGAAGAATTTCAGTACTTGTTGTTTCCCTTGTGGCACTCGCCATTTCATGGGAAAAAAATTCAACTATTCTTGATCTAGTCGGATATGCTTGGGCAGGCTTTGGAGCCGCTTTCGGACCACTTATTCTATTTAGCCTCTATTGGAGAAGAATGACGAGATGGGGAGCACTAGCTGGAATGGTTGTTGGGGCAGCAACGGTCATTATTTGGGCAAATGTCGGGTTATCTAAAACTCTGTATGAAATGATTCCAGGCTTTGCTTTTAGCTCAATTGCCATCTATGTTGTCAGCTTATTGACTAAGCCGCCTTATGCTATTGTTGAACAGTTTGATGAATTTGAAAATGAATTTAAGAGCGACGACTCCTCCATTCAAGCTTAAACCAATCACTCAAGGGACGTTTCCCTTGAGTGATTGACTTTCTAAGCTTCATGGACTTTCTCAGCGCTTGACTGTCCTTCAAACTGAAATCTGTTTGCCATTTCAGTGAGAGTTTGTGACAATTGGTGAAGCTTCTTGCCAATTTGATTGGTGTTCTCCATTTGCTCAATTTGATCTTCACTAACAGAAAGCATTTCTTCTGAGCTTGCTAACGTTTCTTGTGAAATGGAGGTAAAGCTTACAGTTGCTTGCTCAAGCTTTGGTAAAAAACCTGCCAATTGCGATAATTCTTGCTTCATTCCTTGTAAACGGCTGCTCTCCTCACCAATTTCCTTCATTAGTTCATCGAAAGAATCTCTTGAAGCACTTGCCATTTTCAAGTTCATATTAATCTTCGCTAGCATTTGATCAAATTCTTTCGTTGCACCAATCGTAATATTCTCCATTTTTCCAATCGCATTGGCGATATCCTCTGTCGCCCTCGAGGATTGTTCTGCCAATTTACGAACCTCCTGAGCAACAACCGCAAACCCTTTACCTGCTTCTCCAGCTCTAACCGCTTCAATCGATGCATTAAGTGCAAGTAGCTTTGTTTGTTCCGATATGCCACTCACTAAACCAACCAGCTTTGTAATCGAACTTGAAAATTGCTTTACTTCCGTAATCGTACCAGTCAAATGTTCAAAATCCTCCTCAAACTGATAGATCATCGAAATGAGTTCCTTAATATTTACTTCACCGTCTTCAGCGGTTTGATTCATTTTATTTGAACTAGCAAAGATCTCTTCCATTTTCGCAATCATCGCTTCCATTAATTGTTTCATTTCTTTGAAGCTATTGGCATTATCCTCTGAACTGCTAGCAGTTTGTTCCGCACCATTTTTTACTAAATCAATGGCAGAGACGAGATGATGACTGGAATCAAGAGTTTGCTCAGACGATTTCATTAAATCTCCACCCGTTTGCGATAACTCTTTTGTCGTTACCTGCAGTTCATGAATGATGCCGCTCATATGATCAATCATAGAATGATAGCTTTTTTGCAATGAAGTTATTTCAGGAACGGTTGTTTTGATTCCACTTGTCATTTTAAATTTACCGTCTCGAACCTCGCGCATCGTGTTGCGAAGAATATTAAGAGGTTTTGTAACAGTACGAACAAGCAATAAAATGATAACAGTCGTTACTAACACGCTTATCCCGATCCCAACTAAAGTTACATAGACCATTTTTTGAACAGGCTGCAAATAGGAGCTCGTCGGAATCAACATTACGTAGATGCCTCCTATTTCATCCAACTGTCGAAAAGTAATCGTATATTCCTTATTATTAATGGACCTATGTAAGAGCCCATTTTCCAGTTCTGTTATCTCTTGTAACAGTTTTGGAGAAAGAGTAGGAAGGCTCTTTTCACTGACCTTGAACGGAATGGCTGTGCCATCTACTATGTACATAACCTCTGACTCAATGCCCTCTCTCTTAAGAACGTCTTGTTGAGAACGAACACTACTTTCTAGCTGCTGCATGAAATAAGTATCATCACTAATATAGACAAATTTCAAATTTTCAGCGATATAACCGATCAATTCTGTTTCTCTTTCTAATCGCTTTTCAATTGTATCCATCGTAATATCTTTCGCCTTCATATAGGATGTGAACCCAACTCCTACAACTGCAACAATTAATAATGAGACAAACAGAAGAAATAGTCTCATCCCCAAAGTCAGCTTTTGCATGAATTTTGCCAGCCATTCCTGCATTTTCGGCAAGGATGCTAATGCTTTAAATCTTTTTTTCTTCAAAAGGACTCCTCCTAATACAGTACTATTTTCCTATAACAAAAATTATACAGCCCCTTTGTAAACGCTATGTTAAGAGGAAAGGGGGTTTTTTTAAGTTCCTGTAAAGAAGTCCTTTTATCATAAAGCTACAGCATTCTACAAACAAAAATTCTCAAAAATATTATAATACTGCTATAATTAACACTACCAATATATAGTTATGGAGCACACGTAATACATAAAGGGGTATGTTTATGTTTGAATTGTTGATCACGATGGTGGAGCGCCTCGGCATTCTCGTGATGATTGCCTTTATTCTAACAAGATTTCGCTTTTCTCGAGATATGATTTACCAGGAACAGCTTCATCGCAAACAACAAATAACCGCGATCCTTTTCTTTGGTTTTTTTGGTATCATCGGAACCTATTCCGGATTAACATTAAGCGTTAACAGTCTCCAATTTGACCCTTGGGCTACAGAGCTTACCGCTGACGAAGCCATTGCTAATTCCCGTGTCGTCGGTATCGTTATCGCCGGGCTTCTCGGAGGGTATAAGGTGGGGATTGGAGCTGGGCTGATAGCTGGAATTCACCGTTTCACCTTAGGTGGATTCACTGCTATTTCATGTGGGCTTGCAGCGATTGTCGCTGGCATTATTTCAGGTGCCTTCCATAAGAGAAACAAACGACTCCACTTACAATCAGCCTTCCTTATCGGCGCCACTGCAGAAGCGATACAAATGATGATCATTTTACTCTTAGCTCGCCCTTTTGATAAAGCGGCAACACTTGTTGAAATCATCGGTCTTCCTATGATCATAGCAAACGGTCTTGGAAGTGCGCTCTTTCTCTTAATTATAAAAAGTGTTGTGAACGAAGAGGAAAAAGCAGGAGCAATCCTTGCTCAAAAAACGTTAAGAATTGCTGATAAAACACTGGCTTATTTACGAAAAGGGCTAACCTTTGATTCGGCACGAACAGTCTGCCAGATCCTCCATAAAGAGATCAATACGAGTGCCGTCGCCATCACGAATACAACGGATATCCTCGCCCATGTGGGGCAAGGGGAAGACCATCACCGTGCCCATAGTCCCATTCAGACACAAATTACGATCGACACCATTCAAAGAGGTGAAATCATTGCCGCTAACAAGGAAATGATTCACTGTCGCGTCAAAGGCTGCCCACTTGGTGCGGCCGTAGTAGCCCCCTTAAAGCAGCGAGGAAAAACAATTGGTACACTGAAATTATACTTTCGCTCTGAAAAAGAAGTTACTCCTGTCATTATGGAGCTCATTAGCGGTCTAAGCACTCTGCTAAGCAATCAGCTCGAGATTGCTGATGCGGACAATGCTTATCATTTAGCAAAGGAAGCAGAAATCAAGGCACTGCAGGCACAAATAAGCCCACATTTTCTTTTTAATTCATTAAATACCATACTTTCTCTCGTGCGGATAGATCCCGATAAAGCAAGGAAACTACTCGTTTCTTTATCGAAGTTTATTCGAAAAAATCTCGCAAGCACAACAGATCAACTAACAACACTTGAGCAAGAGCTAAAACATGTAAAGGCATATCTTGCGATCGAAGAAGTCAGGTTTTCAAATAAATTAAAGGTTTTCTATCATATTGATGACGATGTGTTAACCCAATCTATCCCGCCTTTAACACTACAACCGATCGTCGAAAATGCGATTAAGCATGGGATGAAAGATAAGGACAATAATTGTCTTTTAGAAATTACGATCAAGCAGCAGGGGCAGGGTAGCTTCATTCAAATAAAAGATAATGGCGTTGGAATGAGCAAAGAGAGAGCAGAACAGGTCTGCAAACAGCCAATTATTTCGGAAAGCGGAACCGGTCTTGCTCTATATAATGTAAATCGTCGGCTAACGATTATGTTCGGAGAAACAGCCGCGCTACAAATTAAAAGTGAAATCGATGGCGGCACGGAAATTTCTTTTTCCTTGCCAACTGATAAGGTGGAATATTAATGGATAGAATAATACGCACACTTATTGTTGACGATGAACCCTACAGCCGTGATGAGCTGGGACATTTATTAAACGCCTTTCCTTCCATAAAAATTGTTGGAGAAGCCGACTCTGGGGAGGCAGCCATCATGAAGGCGATACAGCTGCAGCCCGATGCCGTTTTCCTTGATGTCGAAATGCCAAAAATGAATGGGATGAAAGCAGCAGAAGCGCTACTCGAACTAAAGAAAGTTCCATTAGTCGTCTTCGCAACTGCCTACCCTCAATTTGCAGCGGAGGCTTTTCGTTATCAAGCGGTTGACTATTTATTAAAGCCTTATGATGAAGAACAACTGGAGGAGACGGTCAAAAGAATTGAAAAAATTATTTTTGGAGAGAGGGAGCAAGATCCCATTAAACCCTTAGGCAAACTGGCTGTGGAAGCAGATGGAGAAATTTATTACATTGAACCACAGGATATTCAATATATCGTTCGTGAAGAGAATATCACGAAACTTATAACAAAGCAAAAAGAGTATGAAACAAAGATGGCATTAAAAGATTTGGAATCTCGCCTCCTTCCTCACGGCTTTTTTCGAATTCATAAAAGCTTTCTCGTCAACTTAGATGATGTTGTCCGCTTAACACCTTGGTTCAACGGTGCATTTCAACTAGAGATTACAGGTCGAAAAGAACTGCTGCCCGTTAGTCGAAATTATGTCAAAGCATTACGTGCTAGATTAGAAATTTAATGTTCAGCCTCGAAAGGGTTACAGCGGATGCATGATAACCCTTTCATTTTACATCATAATATCAAATTTCTACCTCTCAGTGAAAAATCCCCCTTTTATTCTATTTCATTTTTTATACTAGAAGCAGATCACTAAGGACTTATTGTTCAAGATTTTATGAAATCGCTTTATTTTTAAGGGGGAAAAGCGAATGATTACATTTTTAACGGGAATAGCCCTTTTAATTGTCGGTTATTTCACATATGGAAAGTTTGTTGAAAAAGTATTTGGAGTCAAGGATGAGCGGGCGACACCAGCTTATGTTAACAGCGATGGTGTCGACTATGTGCCGATGAGCACACCGAAAAACTCGTTGATCCAACTTTTAAATATTGCTGGAACCGGACCCATTTTCGGGCCAATTATGGGAGCGCTTTACGGACCGGTTGCTTTCATTTGGATCGTTATTGGCTGTATTTTTGCCGGTGCTGTTCATGACTATTTGACAGGGATGATTTCGATTCGCAACCGCGGCGCCCATTTGCCTGAGCTTGCCAGCAAGTTTTTAGGAAAAGCAATGAAGCACGTCGTAAATGCCTTTGCTGTATTACTTCTTTTATTAGTCGGAACGGTGTTCGTCTCAACACCAGCAAGCCTGCTCCATGTTCTCATGGATGGGAAAATTGCTTTAGGAGTTATTATCGGAGCGATTTTCTTATACTATATTTTAGCTACATTATTGCCAGTTGATAAAATTATTGGTCGTTTTTATCCTTATTTCGGAGCATTACTTGTCATCAGTGCTGTTGGCGTTGGTGTTACATTAGTCGCGACAGGTGCTCCAATTCCAGAATTATCACTGTCCAATTTTCATCCTGACAATGCTCCTATCTTCCCATTAATCTTCTTTACGATTACATGTGGCGCATTATCAGGCTTCCATGCAACACAAACACCTATTATTTCCCGTACAACACAAAGGGAAAAACAAGGACGCAAAATTTTCTATGGAATGATGATTGCAGAAGGAATTATTGCGATGATTTGGGCCGCAGCAGCCATGAGTTTATTTGATGGCTACAATGGCTTAAACGAAGTATTAGCTGCAGGCGGACCAGGAGCAGTCGTAAGCGATGTCTCGATTGCCATGTTAGGAGCAATCGGCGGAACACTTGCTATTCTTGGGGTCGTGATACTACCGATTACATCAGGTGACACAGCCTTCCGCAGTGCTCGTATGATCATTGCTGAGTATTTAAACATCGCGCAAAAGAAATTATCAAAACGTTTATTAATCGCCGTGCCTTTATTCGTTGTATCTGTCATTCTTACCCAAATTGATTTCAATATTTTATGGAGATACTTTAGCTGGGCCAACCAAGCAACAGCGGTCATTGCCTTATTTGTGGGTGCGATGTACTTGTACATTGCCAAAAAGAATTACTTCATCCCACTTATCCCAGGCGCCTTCATGCTTGTCATGGTCATTACGTATATCCTTAATGCGCAAATTGGATTCAGAATGTCCGTAAGCGCTTCTTGGATTGGTGGTTTTATCGGAACAGCCATCCTCATGGTGCTATTCTTCATCACAGCTAGAAGAAATAGAGTATACAATATTGCGCTCGAAGAAGATATTTCCGACTGGAAGCAGAGTGCTTAAGTTTCATTCAGCAAAAATCGCATGCGCGGCTAACTCCGCATGCGATTTTTTATGTGATTGAACAGTTTTTCCGGAATTACGAGGTATTTTTCCGGAATCAAATCGATTTTTCCGGAATTATCTATATTTTTTCCGAAATCAACTTTATTTTTTCCGGAATTACATAATTTCAGAGGAGAGAGCTTCATTTCGGTGTAGATTTTTCATTTTAAAGGCGCCTATCCCAAGCGAAAAACTATCCCGTGCCCACCCTTTGGATATTCCCATTTAATATTTTGGTGAGGACAGCCAATGCGACAGCTCCCACATTCATGACAGCCCTCGTAACCGACATGCATGCGGATGTCCTCCCATTTATAAATCTCAGCTGGACAAAAAATCGTACAAATTTTATCGGGACATTTCGTCAAGCAGATCTCTTCATCCTTCACATGGAGATGCGATTTGGTATCAGCATTAAAACGAACAAGATACTGTTTCTCTTCAATCGTTTGATACTTTTTCTGTTCACTCATTACTTGACCACCTTCCAAGCCCGGTACATATCACGAGCCATCTTCATTTTTTCCTTTGGCGTGCCAAGATCCTTCCAAATTTTCTTTTGTTTTTCCCATTTCGATTGCCCGTCAACCGTAAACATTTGGCTAGCAGCTTTATTGAGCATCGGAATATATTGATCGAAGTAATGAGGGTTTCGATCAAAATGATGGGTTGAATCCTTATATTTTTTCATGTCTTGACCGACAAACCCTTCTAGTAATCGAACTCGATAATGATCGAGTGCTTTTTCAGAGAAATCCCCCGCTTCTTTCGCTAAAAGGATCGTTTCCGCCGCTAGTCTGCCCGAAGTCATTGCCAAATTCGAACCTTCCCGATGAATCGCATTGACTAATTGGGAAGCATCGCCAATGACGATAACCCCGTCACCAACAATTCTCCCCATCGAGTGATAGCCACCTTCCGGGATAAGGTGAGCTAAATATTCCTGAGGTTCGCTTCCTTGAATGAGAGTACGAATCATTGGATGAGCTTTCACATATTCGAGGAGCTCATATGGTTTAATTTTATGTTTAATTAAACCTGATAAAAGCGTGCCGACCCCGATGCTTAAGGTGTCTTTGTTCGTGTATAGGAATCCGGTACCCAAAATTCCCTTTGTCGCGTCTCCAAACAGTTCAATCGTACAGCCTTGATTATCCTCCAAATTAAAGCGATCCTCGATCACCTTTTTATCAAGCTTCAGGATTTCCATTGTCGCTAACGCAACTTCATCTGGTCGATATTCCTTGTGGAAACCAAGTGACTGGGCTAAAAGTGAGTTAACCCCATCTGCAAGTACAACTACGTCCGCATACACATCCCCATTCGGACGATCTGTCCGAACGCCTACGACTTTGCCGTTCTCAACAATACATTCGAGTACAACGGTTTCATTTATAAGAATTGCTCCTTGTTGTACAGCTTTATCAGCAAACCATTGGTCAAATTTCGCCCGCAAAACCGTGAAATTATTATAGGGTTCCTTTCCCCATTCCATCCCTTTATAGCTAAAAGTAACTGCTGATTCCTTATCCATCATCATAAATCTCTGTTCCACAATCGGGCGCTCGAGCGGAGCCTCCTTATAAAATTCAGGAATAATATCCTCCATCATTTTCCGATAGAGAACTCCACCCATAACATTCTTTGAACCAGGGTATTCCCCTCTTTCCAAGAGCAGGACATGCGCTCCCCCCTTTGCTAAATCATGTGCACACGAAGTCCCTGCCGGTCCAGCCCCAACAACAATAGCATCAAACTTCTCAGACATGGCTAACCCCCTCTTTTGACATTACCTCTTGAAATCTATCTATTAAAAGTGGAACAATTTCAAATGCATCCCCAACGATTCCGTAGTGACATGATTCGAAAATGGGTGCCTGCGGATCTTTATTAATCGCGATAATAAGGCTTGAATTCTTCATCCCTACAATATGTTGAATCGCTCCAGAGATACCGATCGCTATATAGATTTTAGGGGTTACCGTAACCCCTGTTTGCCCTACTTGATGAGCATGTTCAACCCACCCTGCTTCTACCACATCCCGGCTCGCTCCAACAGCTCCACCTAACGTCTCTGCCAATTGGTGGACCAATTGAAATCCTTCTGCACTTCCTAGTCCCTTTCCACCAGCAACAATAATATCTGCTTCATCAATTCGCACCTTTTTTGTTGTTTCTTTCACAATCTCCAATACTTTTGTGCGGATATCCTCTTCTTGCAATAAGATGCTCTCCTCTACTACCCGCCCTAATCTCCCAGATTCAGGAGGTAGCGCTTTCATAACTTTTGCCCTCACAGTAGCCATTTGCGGACGATATTTCTTACATAAAATGGTCGCCATAATATTTCCACCAAAAGCAGGTCGACTTGCGAGCAATAGCCCAGTATCCTCCTCCACATCCAACTCGGTAGTATCTGCCGTCAAACCTGTTGGCAAATCGGTTGCCACTGCGCTCGCCAAATCCTTCCCTGTCGAAGTTGCGCCGTAAAGAATAATTTCCGGCTTATATTTTGCTGAACAATCCAACAAGGCTTTCATAAAAGACTCTGTACGGTAATGTTTAAAAATAGGATCATCATAAACGTATGCTAAATCCGCCCCATATTCAAAGAGCGTCTTGGCAAGATGCTTAATATGATCGCCAATGAGCACACCTGCTAGCTCAACTCCCCTTTTATCAGCTAGCCTTCTCCCTGCCCCTAGCAACTCAAGTGATACTGGAGCAATGGCACCATCCTTTTCCTCAATAAACACCCAAACACCTTGATAATCTTGGAAATCCATTATGATTCCCCCTTTGTCATAAACAATTCTTTCTTCTCGAGCAGAACGGAAAGCAATTGCTCCACTTGCTCCTGGCGGTTTCCTTCCAGCATCGTGCCGCCCTCTGGTTTTGGCGGTGCCCAAACCTTTGAAACGATTGTTGGCGAGCCCTTCAATCCTAATTGTTTAATATCCACGTCTTCTAAATCATCAACAGACCAAATATATGGATTGTATTTTGCTGCCTTCAGCATATTTGGAAACGGGGCATATGGCACTTCATTAATGGTTTTTTCAACAGAAAATAAGCAGGGTAACGTTGATTGAACCACTTCATAACCATCTTCCAATTTCCGCTGAACTATCGCCTTTCCTTCTTGTTTGTTAATCTCGATCACTTTATTGACAGAGGTAAGTGGAGGAATATCGAGGCGTCTTGCAATTCCAGGTCCGACTTGTCCAGTATCACCATCAATTGACATTTTTCCACAAATAATTAAATCAACAGGATTCTCTTTTGAAATTTTGTTTAACGCCTTCGTTAATGCATAACTGGTCGCGAGCGTATCTGCCCCGGCAAACCTCCGATCTGTAATCAAATAGCCTTCATCAGCACCTATTTCAATGCATTTTTTAATCGCTTTCACCGCAGGCGGCGGTCCCATCGTTAAGACGGATACGGTCCCCCCATACCGCTCCCTTAAACGCACAGCCTCTTCCACTGCATGGGCGTCATACGGATTTAAAATTGCCGGCGCCGTTCTCCTATCCATTGTGTTCGTTTTCGGATTCATTTTAATTATTTTCGTATCTGGAACCTGCTTAATACATGCTACAATATGCAGCATTCCATTCCCCCCTCTTTTCACTTTTGCCATTGTTACAAAGTCATTTTAAGCATGTTTACTTTTACTATATTAAGTTGCAAGTGTATAAATTCGAATATTCCGATAATTATTTATAAAAAGCTTCTTTTAATCCTAATGTTCGGTAAAACGATTTTTGGCCCACTTCGTGCGAAACTAAGGTTTCATACGAAATGAGCCAAAAAGCTACACCGGCATAAAAAAGAAGATTCTCTAGTTCGATAAAGGACCAAATGGACTCTTTTATTGTTTAAGAGATCTTCATTTTAATCGCGCACTATTTTTTTATACGTGATTTCGTCTTGCAAAATCAACAAATCTAAATTTATCTGGACGATGTCGTGATTCCGTATATTGAAACAAACTAGCATCTTCTAAATAGACATAGTTTTTAATGATGACAACATTGTGGAAGCCATCTAGATCCAGCAGCCTCCTGTCTTCCTCTGTCGGCTCCTCAACGATGATTTCCTTTTTTGCAAAGCTTATATTTAGCTGTAAATCATTTTCAAGATATTCATAGATTGAGTTTTCACAGACTTCCTTTGTCAGCTCGGGAACAAATTTTTTACTTAAATAATCCTTATCTAAAATAACATTTTCTCCATCAATCTCTCGCACGCGGAAAACTTGCCAAACAAAGTCCTTGCTTGAAAGGGAGAGTTGGCTTTGAATATGCTGCTCCGGCCTTACTAACGACAGTTCATGAACGATGGTCCGGTGCTTTTTCCCCATTTTCGTTGTTAATTCCTTAAAGCTAGTCAGGCCGGAAACAGGGAAATCCACCTTTTTACTTTTAATCACGATGGAGCCCTTGCCTCTAATCTTTTGAATATAGCCATTTTGTGATAGCAGATTTAACGCCTTCCGAATGGTTTCCCTTGAAGTATTATAATGATCCTTCAACTCATGCTCTGAAGGCAAAAGAGAATTAAAGGCGAGTTCCCCCGCCTCTATTTTCTCAACAATATCGTTATGAATCATTAAATACTTATTCATCATGATAAAAACTCCAATTTACTTTTTTAAATAGTAGATAATCGATTCATACGGACGCAGTGTAAATCCTTTCAGCTCCTGTGATGAATTAGGATAGTTTGAAAGGAGAATTTCACTTACATAGCCCTCGATGTCCACATGCTCTGGTAACGTAAACTCCACCTCATTTGCATAGAAGTTGTTTACCACCAATAATTTTTCCGCAGCATTTTCCCGTATATAAGCAAAAATAGCATCATGCTCCGGTAAAATCAATTGATAATTGCCATCTGTCACAATATCATAATCTTTTCTTAGTTGGATTAATTTTTGATAATGATAGAAAATCGAATTATCGTCCGCTAAAGCATTTTTCGCATTGATCTCCTTGTAGTTGGCTGCCGTCCCTATCCACGGAGTGCCAGTTGTAAATCCAGCATATTCACTGTCATCCCATTGAACAGGCGTTCTTGAATTATCCCGGGACTTTTGTTTAAGAATATCATAAATCTCTTGTTCCGATTTTTCGCCAGCCTTTAAAATTTGAAACATGTTTAATGATTCAATATCGCGATAATCGTCAATCTTATCAAAATTTGGATTGGTCATTCCAAATTCTTCTCCTTGATAAATATAAGGAGTCCCTTGCATCATATGCATGGTTGTCGCCAGCATTTTTGCTGATTCACGATGATACTCCCCGTCATTGCCGAAGCGGGAAACGATTCTCGGTTGATCATGGTTGCACCAGAATAAGGCGTTCCAACCGCCTCCTTTATGCATTTCCACTTGCCATTCGGAGAGAATTTGCTTTAGCTTTAAAAAATCAAAATCAGCTTTTGTCCACTTTTCTCCATTCGGATAATCAACCTTCAGGTGATGGAAACTAAAGACCATGTCCAGTTCTTGACGCTCTGGATTTGTATACTTAATGCAATTTTCAATTGAGGTCGAAGACATTTCCCCGACCGTCATCATATCATATTTTGAAAATACCTCTTTATTCATTTCATGAAGATACTCATGAATTTTCGGTCCATCTGTGTAAAACTTTCGCCCATCTCCAGGTAGTTCATCGTTTAAAAATTGCTGATCCTTTGAAATGAGGTTAATCACATCCAAGCGGAAGCCATCAACCCCCTTATCAAGCCAGTACTTCATCATCTCGTAGACGGCACTTCGGACTTTATTATTTTCCCAATTCAAATCCGCTTGTGTTACATCAAACAAATGAAGATAATACTGGCCAGTTTGCTCATCATATTGCCACGCATTACCTCCAAACTTTGACTCCCAGTTTGTCGGAGGCTCCCCATCTTTACCATCCTTCCAAATATAAAAGTCGCGATATTCGTTCTCCTTGGAAGAACGGGATTCAACAAACCATTGATGCTCAGTAGATGTATGATTGACGACAATATCCATAATAATTTTAATATCGCGTTTATGCGCCTCTTCTAAAAGCTGCTCAAAATCCTCCATCGTTCCATACGGCTCATATATATTAAAGTAATCGCGAATATCGTAGCCATTATCATTTTGCGGTGAATCATAAATCGGAGTAATCCACACAACATCGACACCGAGGTTGGCTAGATAATCCAATTTATGTATTATTCCTTGTATATCACCGACACCATTGCCGGTCGTATCACAAAAACTTTTTGGATAAATTTGATAAACAACTGCTTTTTTCCACCAAGGTTGAGTCAACCTACTCACCTGCCCTTTACCTTTTTTATTTGGTTTTGAGATCATTTAGCTTATCTCAAATCAAGATGATTTTTTCTAGCGGTTATCCCAACAGCAAAGAGCTCCATTTCCACACATTTAATTTACCTGAATAGTAAAAGAGGAACAAGTGAATGTCCCTCTCCCTTATTTTATTTGCGATTAAAAGAAATTTTGCCTACATTAGCTCTTGCAAAGATAATGGTTAGAATGAATGGAATCACAATCGCTACAACCATCGCAATCGCAAATGTAGCCATATGCTGAGGTTGAATTGAAAGAATTCCTGGCAATCCGCCTACACCAATGGAGTTCGCCATTACATTGCTTCCTACTGAAATTACAGCCGCAACTGCTGAGCCAATCATCGCTGCTAAGAATGGGAAGCCATATTTCAAGTTAATCCCGAACATCGCCGGCTCCGTTACCCCAAGATAACAAGAGATTGTCGCTGGAATCGAAACTTGCTTTTCTTCTTCATTCTTGCGATTGATGTAAATCATTGCTAAAACAGCAGATCCTTGGGCAATGTTTGATAAGGCAATCATTGGCCAAAGATTTGTACCGTGGAACTCGCTCATCAATTGAAGATCAATGGCATTTGTCATATGGTGCAATCCTGTAATAACTAGCGGTGCATAGGCAAAGCCAAATACCGCTGCAAATAACCAACCAAATGCGGAAGTCAAACCAGAATAGACAATATCAGAAATAAAAGCTCCGATTTGCCACCCGATTGGTCCAAGAACAGTATGAGCAATTAATACAGTTGGAACTAATGCAAAGAATGGAACAACAATCATAGAAACTGCATTCGGTACAATTTTTCTTAATTGCAATTCAAGATATGAAAGAAGCAAGCCAGCAAAAATTGCCGGTATAACTTGAGCCTGATAACCAATCATATCAATTTGAGCAAATCCAAAATCCCAGAATGGAATTTCCGTTGCGTCTGCAACCCCGTAAGCATTTAAAAGTTGCGGTGACACGAGCGTAATTCCGAGGACAATACCGAGGATTGGAGTAGCTCCCATTTTCCTTGCTACAGCCCACGTAATACCCACAGGTAGGAAGTGGAAAATTGCTTCCCCGATAAGCCATAAAAAGGCATGCGTTCCAGCCCAAAATTGAGAAATCTCAACTAATGTCTTCGTTCCATCCTCAAACATTTTAATGTCACCGATTACATTTCGGAAACCAAGGATAAGACCCCCAACAACAATTGCTGGAATAAGTGGTGTGAAGATGTCTGCAAGATGAGCAATCATTCTTTGCAGGAAGTTCATATTTTGCTTAGCTGCTTCCTTTGCTTCATCTTTTGATGTATCACTTACTCCCGCTATTTTCGTAAATTCATTATAAAAAGATGAGACTTCATTCCCAACGATTACTTGAAACTGTCCCGCCTGTGTAAACGTTCCTTTCACAAGGCTAATGGCTTCTATCTTTTCAACATTTGCTTTTTTCGGATCTTTTAAGACAAAACGCATTCTTGTCGCACAATGTGTTACAACAGAAATATTATCGCTGCCGCCGATATGCTCAAGTAGCTCTTGTGCCGGTTGAGTGTATTTACTCATGTCTTTCCCCCACTCTCAAAAATTTATTTGGACAACTTGTATATACATGTTATATGATTGCGTTTTCATCGTAACTTGTATATACATGTTTTGTCAACTACTTTTTTAAAATTTGTGATTGCGAGCTTTCTACTTATAAAAGGGACTCCGCACCATCAATATAAATTTCACTCCCGGTTATATGACTCGATTGGCTCGAAGCGAGAAATAAGACCAGATCGGCAACCTGTTCAGGCCTTCCTGAGCGATGCTCAAGCGGCTGATTTCCCTCCGGATATTGAATAGGAATCTCCACCTTTTTTAAATTGTCTTCTTCTTTCCACGTATTTTCATTAATATTGGTTTCTATCGCACCTGGACAGATCATATTGACTCTGATTTGGTACTCTGCCAATTCAAGAGCAGCCATTTTCCCAAATCCCATTTGTCCGATTTTAGAGGTGCTGTAGGCAGACATCCCTATATTCCTATAAACGCGGTTTCCATTAATTGAACTTGTAATAATGATGCTTCCACCGGCTGATTTCATATGAGGGACTGCATATTTTACCGTAAAAAAAGTACTTGTTAAATTATTAGAGAGTGTAAGTTCCCATTCCTTTGGCTCCAAATCCTCTATCGGCGTTACTACCCCATTTATTCCAGCATTAGCAAAAACAATATCTACTCTTCCCCAACGGTGCATCATTTCTTTATAAGCATTCTCCACTTCCTTAGGAGAAGAAACATTTACCTCTAGAACGAGAGCGTCGCTTCCCAATTGTTCTATTTGGCTTTTTACTTCTTCTATGTTCTCCTTATGTAAATCGACTAAAGCAATTTTTGCTCCGTTCTCAGCTAACTTGAGCGCTGCCGCTCTCCCAATCCCAGAACCTGCCCCAGTAATAAAAGCAACCTGACCTTGAAGTAGTTTTTCCACGCAAGTTCCTCCTTTTACTTTGATACTTTTACTATCTCCATTCCTGTTCATTTTAAAAATTTGTTGCATTTTTTCGTTCAATAAAAGCGAACCTACGTGTAAATACTAAAATGAAATACTTAATCAAAGGTGTGTTGAAATTTGCTTACTTATTTATTTTTTCTTGTGTTTTGCTTATTCTTATTGTTCTTTAATAAACTCAATGCCCTTCCCTTAACAAAGCTAATCCCGATATGGCTTTTTCTCCTTCTTATTTCAGGCTTAATGATTAATGCGATTTTTACGAATCTCGAACTAATCGAAAAGCCTATGACTGTCGATCATTTTATTGCCTTTCATATTTTTCAAAAGTTGCTTTTGCCCGGTGTAATGATATTGCTGATGAGTCTATATAGCTTTTTAACATCTCCTCTCAAATGGGCTACAACCATTTTAGGAGCCCTAATTTTTATGCTCTTTGAGAAAATCGTCGAGCTAACTGGAATTATCGAATATAAGCATTGGAATATCGGCTTTTCCGCTCTTTTTTGGTTTACATTCACATTGCTTTCAATTGCTTTCTTTGCTTTCTTGAACTCAAAACGATGGAACGGAGATGGCCAACATGTTTAAGGCTCCCTCTAACTTTGATCACAATGAATGGTTTATATTAGTAAGCATGCTATTGTTACTCATTGCTTTCATTAAAATGCCTAAGAGCATGCCGAAAGATTTGACGCTGTCCATTTTTCTGTTCTTTGCTGTTATTGATCTTAATGCTGACGTTCTAATGGCAGCTAGCTATCCCTTTGATTTCTACACCATTACAGATTCTCCAAAGCTCGAAATATTCGACGTGTTGGTCTATATCGTAAACTATTCCATCTACGGCTACTTTTTTGCCTGGATTTTATCGAAATGGAAAATGGGGGCGGGTGTTTTTGGACTATTTATTATCTGTTGGAGCGGACTCACTACATTAATTGAGTGGACTTCGGTTAAATTTCGTGTATTTACTTATATCAACGGCTGGACGACAGCCTATTCTTCCCTCTGCTATTTATTTATTTTCTTTTTCAGCGCTGCGGTCATCAAGTCGCTCTTCTATATTTGGGACTATGATGCTAGGGCCGACTAGTTTCCCTTCTGATTTCCTCGTCGACATTGACTAAAGAGCCCGTTACTGGGGCCCGGAAACAACAGACATCGAAGTGGGAGGGCGATAGTTGCTTTATTGTTCCTTGACAGCAGCGGCTTTTATCAAGACTCCTCTCTTGTATTTGCACGATTCGGACTTTTATTCCTTACTCTCGCTTCCTTCACGGCTAATACGACTGCGATTCGGACTTTCTTTTCTTACTCTCACTTGCTTCACGTCCAATACGACTGCGATTCGGACTTTCTTTTCTTACTCTCGCTTCCTTCACGTCCAATACGACTGCGATTCGGACTTTCTTTCCTAATTCTCGCTTCCTTCACGTCCAATACGACTGCGATTCGGACTTTGATTCCTTACTCTCGCTTCCTTCACGTCCAATACGACTGCGATTCGGACTTTCTTTTCTAGCTCTCGCTTCCTTCACGTCCAATACGACTGCGATTCGGACTTTCTTTCCTAATTCTCACTTGCTTCACGTCCAATACGACTGCGATTCGGACTTTGATTCCTTACTCTCGCTTCCTTCACGTCCAATACGACTGCGATTCGGACTTTCTTTTCTTACTCTCGCTTCCTTCACGTCCAATACGACTGCGATTCGGACTTTCTTTCCTAATTCTCGCTTCCTTCACGTCCAATACGACTGCGATTCGGACTTTGATTCCATAGCCCTCTGCAAGTCCAATACGAACCCATTCGAACTCCAAATCCTAAACCCTCTGTGCTTCCAGTCGAAATTAAGCTTCATTCCAACTCAAGCAAGGAAATTGCTCGACTCTATTAGTCAACACACAATTCATTAAATCCCACTAGAGTTAACAAAATATTCCTAAAATCGTCTCCCATAGTTGCCAAACTTTTATAAACTAGAATGTAGAAAAATACGAAAGGATGTGGCTTATGCTACTTAAAGAACGAACGGAATCAGAGGAATTATTGATTCTGAGGTATTTACACAGGCGGATGGAGTTGAGCAAGAATGAGAAGCGTCACTATTTTAATCTCGAAAAAGGTTTTGAGGGTGAAAAGAAATTTGACTCATTACTCGATGATTTACAAGAGGAACGATATATTATTAATGATTTATTGCTTGAAGTTCACAATTCTTATTTCCAAATTGATACACTGATTATTTCACAGAGTACAATCTATCTTATCGACATTAAAAACTATGAAGGTGACTTTTATTTAAACTCGGACAAGCTTTATTCTGTCATCTCTGATAATGAATATAAAAACCCGATTGATCAATTAAGACGATGCACCACTCTCCTGCGGCAACTACTTCAAACCATTGACCAGCCTTTTCCCATTGAGTCGTATTTAATTTTTATCAATCCTGAATTCACCTTATATCAAGCCCAAGTGGACTCTCCCATTATTTTTCCAACGCAAATTACCCGTTTTTTAAAAGAACTAAATCATCCTCGTTCAAGATTGAACGAAAAGCATAAAAAATTGGCTGAAACTTTACTCTCTCTTCATCACAATAAAAATCCATTTCTAACTTTGCCAAAATTCCAGTTTGAACAATTGCAAAAAGGAATATATTGTAGTTATTGCCACTCCTTTTTAATCTCTTTATATCACCGTCATTTGGAATGCAAAAATTGTGGTCAAAAAGAAAAATTGGAATCCGCCATTTTAAGACAGACGCATGAATATATCTTGCTATTTCCAGACAAAAAACTCACTACACACAACATTTACGATTGGTGTAAAGCTGACATAAACAAACGGACAATTCGCCGCGTATTAGCAAAATATTTTACTAGGCACAGAAAAACAAATGGCGTCTATTATAAATAAACAATACCTTCTCCAAACTGCCCGCATGAGTCTTCACCTTGTCCAATGCTCATCTCAAGGCTTCGCACTAATCTACAATTTTATCTACTCTCCATCCCTTTTCTTTAACCACTAGCTCTAAAAGTTCATACGAATGACAATTTATGGTCTTTGCTCATGAAGAGGTCAGTGGTAGATTTATAGAGAAGGAGGAGTGGAAATGAATGATAAACAATCTCTCAAAGTAAAATCCAAAATTTGGATCGAACTTAACAACGAAGTGATTTTTGGACTTGGCCGCATTCGATTGTTTCGTGAAATTGAACGCACTGGTTCAATGAGTCAGGCTGCCGCTTTGTTAGGAATGTCATATCGAGCAGCTTGGGGAAAAGTAACGGCCACAGAAGAAAGATTAGCTATGCAGTTAGTGGAGCGTCAGCAAGGAAATAGGAAAAAGGGAACTACTTTAACTCCTGCTGGGAAAGAGTTACTCCTTCAATACGAAATTTTTCAGAAAAAAGCTCAAGAAGCCGTAGATAACTTGTTTGAAGACCATCTTGGTGGACTGTTAAACCACCTTAAGCAGCATACTAATACGGAAAAAAAGATGTAGGGATGCAAAAACAGTTGTTTCCCTACATCTTTTTCATTTTTCTGTCCCAAAACTCAACGAAAGGAAGAAGATAACAAAGGTATGAAGCACAAAGGCACTACTTAGTCTACTAATCATCCTTATTAAGCCAATGCTTCACTACCCATTAAAAAGGAAAACAATCTAATACGCATGAAATTTTACAGTTTATCCCATACTATGGTTAAAACTGGATAGAGAAGGTTTTATATATGGCAGCTCAGAATCGACATTCTCTTGCAAAAGTTACTATGTTTGGAGTATCTCAATTAAAACAGCAAAATCCGTATATGGTTGCCTGGTGGTCTGCTGTATTTCCAGGTTTTGGCCATTACTTGCTTTGCCAATATTTAAGAGGCACCTTTTTAACTTTAGCCGAGGTGATCCTTAATACATTGGCCCATATTAATGAAGCCATGGTCTATTCCTTCTGTGGTCAATTTGAACTTGCCAAAGTAGTAATCGAACCTAAATGGGCCTTTGGGTACTTGACCATTTATTTAATAGCAATCGCGGATAGCTATCGTTCAGCAATATATCAAAATAAGCTCCATCATCTTGCTGTTTTGGAATACAAAGGCAATCGTACATTGCATATTTCCCCAGTAGAAATTCAATACATCGAAAAGAAAAATCCAATCATTGGCGCTTTATACTCTTTCTTCTTGCCTGGGTTAGGCCAGTTATACAATCATCGTTTTGGACTAGCCTTCTATGCCATGTTTTGGTGGTGGATTTATGCATCGCTTTCTAACTTGCATCATTCCCTTTGTTTGCTCTTACAGGGTCATATTGAAGAATCGATTGCTATACTTCATCCCCATTGGCTTCTCTTTATGCCATCCGTGTTATTCGGCTCTATTTACTTCTCATATCGAACAAGCATTGAACACAACAAGCTTTTTCAAATAGAGCAGCGCTATTTTTTAGCAAATAAATACCAACAGGCTAGACTGCGACTATTTACGTAATCAGGTAGGTGCTTATTTTCATGTTGATCATCGGTCTATTTAAACAATCAATTGAGTTAGAGCAAGCACTTGCTGAACTGGAAAAAATCATATCAAGAAAACGTATACTGATTGTGTTTATGGACTCAGGTGAAAACAAAAATGATCTAAATAGTCCCCACGCTTTTGAAGTAGGGATTTCATTTGGGACTGCAGGCGCTGTAATTGGAGCTTCCAGCGGATTTGTCTTAACTCTAGGCCCCATTCTCTGGGGACTCTTCGGAACCGTCATTGGCTTTGCATTCGGATTACTTGCTTATTCTCTCGTTAAAAATAGAAAAAATAGAAAGAAACAAGCAGATAGAATGGATGAGGCGACCATTATTCTACAATGTGAAACAGAGCAAACGAGAAAAATAATTGAACTCTTACAAAAATATCAGGCCCTTTCGATTGGACAATTAGAACAGCCACGAGAAATGGAAAAAGAAAATAGCCATTCCTGATCCTTTTTATTTGTACAGCTTCACTGTTTCTTCCAAAAAACTTAAATATTTTGCGATAAAACTTTTTGGCTGCAATATTTTAATTTTATTTCCAAATCCAGCTAAAAACTGGTAGGCATATGGACTGTCAGGCAGTTCAATGGTCGTTATATAGCTTCTCTTATCCACTTTTGTAACTGTATTTTTTCCATATCTCTCGATGAATTGCTCTCTTACAGCAACATCGAGCAACAGTTGTACACTCACCAAGCTTTGCCGCTTACTGTCCTTTTCTTCTTTTGCCTTTGCAGTTGATCTTGGGACGAAAACGCCATCTTTTTTGAGATTTAAAATCCTCGTCAATTTAAATGTTCGATAGTCTTCACGTTCTAAACTATAAGCAAATAAGTACCAATGCATCTCGCTTAAATGAATTTTATACGGTTCTACAGCTCTACTTGTTGTGTTTCCATTTTGATCCACATAATCAAATTTTAATAACCAATGTTTCTCAATCGCTTGAGTAATAAAAGCAAGTTCTTCTTTGATTTCCTTTCGCCCTGGCCACTCGTAAAAAGTTAAATCAAGTTTTGGAGAGATTTTGACGTTAGTCATTCCTGCGATTTTTTGAATCGTTGCTTGAATTTCATTATTCGTGATTAACTGCTCAAACCCACCTAAAGCTACGAGTATATTTTCAATATCTTTGTGGTTTAATAATCGTTTATCGAACTTATATTCTTCCATAAGCGCATATCCCCCTCCAGTACCATATTCGGCATAAATGGGGATGTTGGCATAACTTAATGCCTCCATATCACGCTGAATCGTTCGCTTCGACACATTAAAAAGATGACTGAACTCTGATGCCGAAACCACTTCCTTCTGTAACAAGATCATCACGATCGAGATAAGTCTCTCAATTTTTTTCATATTATCCTCCCATATACGACATACATATGTCGCCTATCTCCTATTATACTTCAATCATGAAAGGAGGAAATACACGATGAACACTATAGCGTATCTACAATTTGATGGGAAGGCAGCAGAGGCTCTAACCTTTTACGAACAGGCACTACAAGTAACAAGCAGCAAAAAAGTGAGATTTGGTGCTTTTGGTCAAGATCCAAACTTTCCATTATCAGAAGAAGAACAAAACATGATTATGGAAGCTCGAATTGAGTTTTCAGGGAATATCTTAATGCTCTCTGATGTACTGCCTTCTATGCAAGCCGTGACCGGTGAGGTGCAAAAAGGAAATAACGTTTTAATTAGTATTATTGATGCTGAACCTGAAATGAATCAACACTATTTCGAAAATCTCTCCATAGATGGTACAGTGCTCATGCCGTTATCTTCAACACCGTGGTCAGCAAGTTTTGGTTTGTTAGTGGATAAATTCGGTATAACGTGGAAATTTAATAGTGATGCAAGTAAATTTTTAAATAGCTTCGTTAATTAAATTAGTAGAATGACCAGATAGATTGTTAAAAACCATCTTGAAATATTCTACCTTTTCGAATCATCATGAATACGCTGCCCAAAGAGCAAATGGAAAAGGCATAGCCTCTTAAGCCCACTACGCTATGCCTTTTCATCTCTATAGGGAAACTAGATCAGTCTTTGATACGTTTCCTAAATCTCGTGATTATGCTCTTATTTCGTTTCTCGATGCAAAGTATGTTTTTTTAATCTTGGCGAATATTTCATGAGTTCAATCCGATCAGGGTTATTTCTTTTGTTCTTCGTGGTAATGTAATTGCGATCTCCTGTTTCTGTGCATGCTAAAGTAATTTTGACTCTCATTTTTCTTCCTCCTTTATTAGTTAGCGATTGTGAATGCTGGAAGTGGATCGTCCAAATCGCTCCAATTCATGTTCATTTCTTCGTCAGTTAACAAGCAATCATCTAATGTCGATTCAATTTCTCTTTGGTTCATATCGATCCCGATCATGACGAGTTCGATGATCCGATCTCCAAATTTTTCATCCCATCTTTCCAATAGCTCAGGCTCCTCCTTGAGCATTTGTTCTCTTTCCGATTCAGAATAAGCCGCAATCCATTCACCTGCTCCCTGAATCATAATAGAAGGACCTGCTTGTGAAAGTAAGCCTGTTATATGATTGCGAGTGGCTAGCCAGAAAAAGCCCTTTGCCCGTACAATATCCTCTGGCCACTGTTCGAGCCATTTCATCCATCTTTCCGGATGAAAAGGTCTTTTTCTGCGATAAACGAAGGAAGAAATTCCATACTCTTCTGTCTCTGGAACATGTTCCTCATTCAATTCTTTTATCCAGCCTGCTCCTTGACTTGCTTCCTCAAAATCAAATAGATTAGTATCTAAAATTTCATGTAAAGGCACCTGTGCTTGAATACTTTCCACTATTTTTGCGCCTGGATTTAATTTTTGAAGGACAGCTTTCAATTCTTGAACATCCTCTTTATCGACTAAATCAATTTTATTTAAAAGAAGCACATTAGCAAATTCAATTTGATCGATTAATAAATCAACGACTTCGCGCGTGTCCAGTTCATCGTTGGCTTGATTTCGCTCAAGCAAAGTTTCCCCTGAAGCAAAATCATGCCAAAAACGATTCGCGTCGACAACCGTTACCATTGTATCCAACTTACATAATTCACTTAAATTGATCCCTAAGTTCTCATCAATATAAGTAAAGGTTTGAGCAACAGGAATTGGCTCTGAAATTCCAGAAGACTCGATTACAATGTAGTTAATATCACCTTGCTTCACAAGTTTTTCCACTTCAATGATCAAATCTTCCCTTAATGTACAGCAAATACAACCATTTTGAAGCTCCACTAACTTTTCATCGGTTCTAGAAAATCCTCCTTGCTTGATCATCGAGGCATCTATATTTACTTCACTCATATCATTGACGATAACGGCAATTTTTTTATTATCTCGATTAGCCAAAATATGATTTAGCAACGTTGTTTTTCCAGATCCTAAGTATCCGCTTAATACTGTTACTGGTATTTTTCCCATACTTTATTAGCACTCCTTTAGTTAATTCGTAATTATTACGATTTAAAATATAATGATAGCTCCTCCTTTTTACTTACTAAATCGTGAACATAAGTTTTCATAAAATGAGGGACAAAGCCAGATAGCAATCGTATTTAAATCGTAAAGATTACGATTTAAATAATAATACACCGATCTGTAAAGATCAAGTTTTTTCAATATATAGAGCGAATTAAAAAACTTATCACGACGCTGAGGTAAAAATTTTGCATTTTCATCCTCCTTCGTTTTTAATTACAAATGTAATGTTTTAAAAATCTTTGATAAGGGATGATGATATGATCTCACTAAAAGGAAAAACAGCTATCATTACCGGTGCAGGCAGAGGTATTGGACATGCAGTCGCCGTAGCATTAGCAAAAGAAGGTGTTAACTTAGGATTAATAGGCTTGACAATGTCCAATCTTGAGAAGGTTGCTGCCGAGCTTGAAACCTATGATATCAATATTTCCGCAGCAACAGCAGATGTTGCAGACCTTGAAGCGGTTAGCCATGCAGTTGAACATATCAAATCAGATCTTGGTCCCATTGATATCCTCATTAACAATGCTGGAACAGCTAAATTCGGAGGCTTCCTAGACTTGACACCAGAAGAATGGGAGAACATTATCCGCGTAAATGTAATGGGTGTCTACAATGTAACAAGAGCCGTTTTACCAGAGATGATCGAAAGAAAATCCGGTGATATCGTCAATATTTCTTCTACGGCTGGTCAAAAAGGTGCTCCTGTAACAAGTGCCTACAGCGCCTCTAAATTTGCTGTTTTAGGATTAAGCGAATCGCTAATGATGGAAGTGAGAAAGCATAATATCCGCGTCACAGCATTAACACCGAGCACCGTGGCCACTGATTTAGCAATTGAAACAAATCTCATTTCTGGAAACACTGAAAATGTGATGCAACCGGAGGATTTAGCTGATCTCCTTGTCGCAGGTTTAAAACTAAACCCAAGAGTATTCATCAAAACAGCAGGCTTATGGTCGACAAATCCGTAAATCATATAATCCCAACGTTAAAAGGGGCGATTCTTTACGAATGCCCCTTTTTTGTTATAAAGTTTGCCCATACATACCTCAAGTTTTTTCCTGTGTTTTCTTTAATGCAAAATCAAACAATCCTGAATCCTTTGCTGAACGGATGGCAATGTAAACAAAAGGGCCCAATATCAATCCCATGACACCAAAAAACACAAAACCGAAGTACATTGTTAGTACCGTTGGCAATGCATTAAGACCTATTGAATCACCCAGCACTTTCGGTTCAATGGCACGCCTTAGGATAAGAAGGATAACAGCAAGAACAATAAGTTGAATACCTGTATTCATATCTCCAATTATGGCAGCCAAGATCCCCCATGGAACAAGGATAAGTGCAGGACCAACGTAAAGTGGAATAATATCAACCACCCAAATTATAATTGACATAATCAGGGCAGCCCGCGGTGAAATAAATAGAAGACTAATATAGGTAATAAGGAAAACCCCAATACTAAGAACAAATTGTGCTTTCCAATACCCTAAAAAGACTTTGTTCATCTGCTGAGAAACAAAACGCAATTTGTCCGATGTCTCTGTTTTAAATAAGTTGTAAAATATGGTGACTAATTTCGGTAGATCTAAACTGATTAAGAAAAAAGTAATCAAATAAACAAGTGTCACAAATAACATATTAGGGATAGACTGTAGCCATATACCAAGAGAATTAATTAATTGTGTAGTAATTTGCGTTACGGTATTAATGAGGGCATCTGACTGTTTTTCTAACTCAATAATAATCAGGTGACCTTGTGGAATTTCTTCAACAAACTGATTAAATCGAACAATTAGATTATTAGTAAATTGTTGTATTTCTACTGCATATTCGGGTATATTAATGGACCACTCATATATGGAGCTTGCAACCTTAGTTAAGATAATGTACAAGCTAGCACCACATATGATAATAAAAGTTGAAAAAACAATTATAACCGGTAGCAATCTTTTTTCTGCCTTTAACTTTTGCTGAAGCCATTTAACAAAAGGCTCAAAAACAATGGCTGTTAAAAGAGCTAATAACACAGGTAAAAATGCAGAAAAATAAATATAAATAAAAACTCCTACTATCAATATAAATACTGTCATTAAAATTCGTTTAATAAGACTTTGTTTTGACAATCGTCAATCTTCCTCCCAATTCCCTTACTAAGCAGGTTAAGTTTTTCTTCCCTTATCCTCATCCTAATCTGTGTACAGACGAATGTAAATTTTAAGAATCCTTACTTACTCTAATTATATTACTATAAAAAGTTTTACTTTAACTAAAGTATTCCTTAACAAATTCAATATATTGATTATTGTGAAAAGAAATACAATTTTGTATATTTTTCATGGTATATTCTCCACAAGCAATGATTGTTTATTGCTTATTGACCTATTGAAGTACTGACTGCCTATTTCCTCAACACAAGGAGCATCAATTTCCTTTAGTTGAAAAATTGCCCATCATTCTTCCATTTCCTTGTCTCCTTCTATTTTCCCATTTTCTATTGCGTTCTTCAACTCTGGAAAGATTTTTTTCATGCTCTCGGAATTACAGGCGAACATGTCCCCTTTTATTGATGGCTGGATTGCGTGAAAATTCATCTTTAATTTGCAAGATATACGAATTCATTGAAGGGTTTTTGAGGTTGATCTGTGGATCTCTCTTTTAATGATCGAAGCTTAAAAAGCAAGTGAAGAATAACGAGGTATTTAGCTTCACTTGCTTTAGTGTTTTGGAATTTTTCAGTCATTAACCAAATATATGAAATACAAAGTTAAAAAGAAATAGGCTAGCAATGACGTATAACGTAACGGAGACTTCTTTTGCTTTTCCAATTGCAATCTTTAAGATCGGATACAAAATAAAGCCAACAGCGATTCCATCTGCAATACTATAAGTGAAAGGAATCATCGCGATAATAAAAATCGCAGGAAAGCTTTCACTCAAATCTCCTAAATTCAGATTACGGATGTTTTGCAGCATTAATCCTCCAATAATAATTAGGATTGGTGCAACGGCACTATTCGGGATCAGCTTAATGACCGGAATAAAAAATGCTGAAAGAAGAAACAAAGCACCTGTTGTCACAGTTGTTAAGCCTGTTCTCCCGCCTGCAGCCATCCCTGCTGTACTTTCAACCGTTGCGACAGTTGGACTTGATCCAAACAAACCAGATAGAAAGACTGATATCGAATTAGCCTGAAATGCACGTGAAAATCGATCTGAACGGTTTATGAAAGAAACATGACCATGCACCAGTCCGATGTTTTCAAAGACGAGCACCATCGTTAAGGAAAAAACAGCAATCCAAAAGCCAAATGACAGGACATTATCAAAGGAAAAAGCTCCAACTACGGCGGTATAATCAGACAGTGAAAAAGTTTCTGATTGCCCCTCTTCAAAATGAATTCCGCCAAATGCCCATGCCGATGCGGTTCCTACAACAACTGTAATTAAGAAGTTCCCAGGAACATTGCGTAAAAACAATACAATCGCAATGAGGAACGTTAACATTGTTGCAAGTACCTGCGGTTCACCCAAATTACCTAATGCGATGATCGAGTTCGTCCCCTTTTCAACAATGCCACCTTTTTCAAGTCCGATGAGCATAAGAAAAAATCCAAGCCCAATCGTAATAGCTTCTTTCAATGGCTGAGGTATAGAGTCACTCAACGTTTTCGAGAACCTCGAGAAGGCCACGATCATAAAAATCATTCCTGATACTAACACGACAGCTAGCGCTTCTTGCCATGACATGCCCATCGATTGGACGATTGTGTAAGAAAATAAAGCATTGACGCCCATTCCAGGAACGAGAAGAATCGGGACATTTCCCCAAAACCCCATTAAGAAACAACCTGCAAAGGAGGTCACAATCGTTGCCATTATCGCTGCTTCCAGCGGAATCCCAGCTTCTGATAGAATAAGTGAATTGACCGCAATAATATAAACGATCGTAAAAAAGCTCACTATCCCCGCTAACAACTCTCGCTTAATCGTTGTCTCATTCTTTTCCAGCTGAAAAAGTCGATTAAACATCTATCATACCTAACTATTCAATTAGCCCTCTCCCTACCCGCTCTCCCTAAAAATTAGGTGAGCCACAAACAGATATTGTAACAGAACTTACTGTTCCTGCCAACACTCACGCTTAAAGCAAAAAAACACTTCAACAGTAAAGGACATCCCATTGTTAAACATACAGCTAACAATGAGATGTCCTGGTTTTTAATTATTATTTACTTACTTCTACGACTAATAATTCATCTTGTCCTGCGCGAACAGATGGTTTATCATTTTTCGTAATCGACTGCATTTGATCTGTATTTGTGATTACAATCGGAATGATATCACTTGCCGCCTTTTCCCTTACTAATTCAGGATCAAAGGTGATTAGCTTGTCGCCTGGTTTTACAGAATCCCCTGTAGCAACATGCGCTTCAAACCCTTCCCCATTCATCCCGACCGTTTCTAGTCCAATATGGATTAAAATTTCAACACCGTTCTTCGTTTGCAGTCCAACAGCATGCTTTGTCGGAAAAACTTGCACAATTTTTCCTTCAATTGGAGAAACCACTGTTCCATTCAAAGGCTTAATCGCTGCACCATCACCCATCATTTTTTGCGAAAACACCGGATCAGGCACGTCTGATAACGGGATAATTTCCCCATCAACTGGTGAATAAATTGTTACTTTCGTTTCTTTTTTACCAAATAATTTTGACAACATAGCATAGAACCACCTTTCTGATAAGTGCTACTAAACGATTGCTATACAAAGAATATGAATCTTAATAAAAGATATCCTGCAAATAGTGATAATGCGAGTAAAGCCAAGGAGACCATTTTCTCAAGGATTGTTAATGGCTGTGGCTCTGAAGCTCGCGGGAGCCTCCTTTTTGCTAATAAAGCAAGGACAAGCATGACAATATTCCCTACGGCAATTTGGGAAACTAGCAAATACGTAAGGAAGCGATCACCTCTTCCTTCTTTAACCCGCTCTCCCTTTGGAATATGCTTAAGGAAATGGCCCCATATCGGATTAATAAAAGCAACCAACATAAGTACACCATAGATAGGCTGTGATTTCAATAACCCTTCAATGGACTGTCCGTTTTCTTGTAAGATCATCAATAAATATATGACGTAAAGAACAGGAATAAGAATCGATAAAACGAGGATTGCTGTATACCATTCATTTGTTCTAGCTTGCTGTAACTCCACTGTTGTCTCGCTCCTTCTTCAAGTGCAACCTTAAGGGCATTTCTAGTAGGAGCACAGTTGCCACTATGCTCCTTATATTAGTTCTTCTTCACAAATTCAGTTTTTAATTTCATTGCACCAAAACCATCAATCTTACAATCAATATCATGATCTCCATCGACTAAACGAATATTTTTTACTTTCGTTCCTTGTTTTAAAACGGATGAACTTCCTTTGATTTTTAAATCTTTTATCACTGTCACCGTGTCCCCATCACGTAATACGTTGCCATTTGCATCCTTGTAAATTTTCTCTTCTTCTACTTCACTGTTTAACGACCATTCATGGGCGCACTCTGGACATACGAGCAAAGCGCCATCCTCATACGTGTACTCTGAACTACATTTTGGACAATTTGGTAAATGGCTCATCAATTCTCCCCCGTTATTAAAATTTTTCACATATGATTACTATAACAAAAAAGCCCTATTATTGGGCTGCACTTTTTACATTCAAGCAAGTGTTAAGGGAAAAGTTTTAATCATTAAGAGGAAGCCAACCTCTTATTATCGCTCCGCCGCTCTCACAATTTGCTGCAACTAAATCCCCGTCATGCTGCCTCATAATTCGTCTAGCAATAGCTAGCCCTAACCCAGTTCCTCCGGTAGCACGGTTTCTTGATGCTTCACCACGATAAAACGGTTCAAACGCGCGTGCCAAATCGTCCGAAGTAAATCCTCCCCCTGTATCTTGAATAGTAAAAATCAAGTTAGCGTTATCTTTTTCGCAGGTAACAATGATTTTCCCATCCATGGGGGAATATCGCACCGCATTTTCTAATAAATTGTTCAGCGCACGTTCTAACAGATGGGCGTCTGCCTTCACAAAGCAAGTCTCTTCCAAATGAGCTAAGTCAAATGAAATAGATTTGTTTTGCGCCTGCAGAGCTACACTATTAATAGCTCTCTGCAAAAGCTGATTAAAATCAAACTCTTTCTTATTCAGCTTTACGTCATGGTACTCAGACTTTGAAAATGCAAACAACTCCTCCACAAGCTGGTCGAGCTGAGCTGATTTTTCCTTACAAACAGCTAGATACTTCGCCCGTTTTTCTGTAGTATCCGCAATTCCGCGCTCGAGGCCATCTAAATAACCTCGCAAGGCAAACAATGGGGTCCGCAAATCATGGGCTAATGCTGCAAGCATAAAACGCCTTTCATCCTCGAACTCCATTTGCTTTTGAAAGGAATCCTTCAACCCCCTTACCATCACATTAAAGCCTTCATGTACCTCCCTAATTTCGGCAATTCGGGACGTTGGCAATTGCACATCTAAATCACCTTCCGCAATTTTCCGTGCACCTTTGCTCATACTTTCTAACGGTTTAAGAATATATTTTCGCAGAAGAACGCCAACAAGCATAAAAGCAGTAAGTAAACCGACAAAAGCTGCGATGATCTGCACGGTTCTTGAATCCGTTTGGGAAATCGCAACCCGGCCTAGAACTTTCCCTTCCTCAAGGATAGAAAATTGTTCTGTTCTTAAAAAAGCTCGTTCTCGTTCCGTTCCTGTATGAAAAACTAATTGACCTGACCCCGACCATATAGAAACGTCCAATTGGGATGCCTCCACCTGCTCACTTAATTGCTCCTGCCATGAGGGCACTGTCCACATATCTACATTTTCTTCAATCATGTCCACGGCTGCTTCGATTTGCTCCAGCTGAGCATCGTCGAATCTGAAAGTAAGTGTACTCGTTACGAGAAAATGAGCAGCGACGTAAAACAGCCACGGAAGAGTGAGGATGAGTGCGAAGCAAAGCACTGTAAATTTTCGAATACGAATTTTTTTCATTTTATTCCCCTTTAAAACGGTAGCCTATTCCCCAAACATTCATTATAAATTGTGGCTCATTCGGATTAGGCTCAATTTTTTCACGAAGACGACTAAGCTGGACGCGGACGGTGTGTTTATCGCCAATTCCCTCCCAAAATCGCTCTAATAATTGCTCATAAGTAAAAACATGCTTAGGACGTTCGGCAAATAATCGCAGCAAATCGTACTCTTTTGGCGTTAAAGAAACAGACTGTCCATCTAGCCATACTTCTCTTGTCGATAAATCCAATGTGAGCCGATCATGATCGATAATTTTTCTTTTAGACTGAGAATGGGAACGCCTCAATACAGCCTTCACTCTCGCGACAATTTCTCCGGGTGAAGCTGTTTTAACAATGTAATCATCTCCTCCAAGCGCTAATCCGCGGATTTTATCCACATCATCGCTGCGAGCACTCAAAAAAAGAATGGGAATATCACTTTCTGCACGAATTTGTCTACAAAGTTCAAACCCATTTTGTCCCGGCATCATAATATCAAGGATAAGTGCGTGAACGATATTTTCCTCTAAAACAACTAATGCTCGATCGCCATCATGAGCAGTTTTTACAGAGAATCCCTCATTTTCCAAAAAGTCTCTCAAAAGTTCCACAATGCTTTTATCATCATCCACTACTAAAATAGTTTGTTTGGCCTCCACGCTTCCACCTTGCTTTCACTACAACTGAAATTCACCTTTAGTTTACCATTTTACCCCTACAGAACAAGTACGGCCGATATGTTGTGATCGTTTTGTGACTCTTTTGTCCATTTATTTGTGACATCTTATCGCTATGCTAATTTATAACAGCCTAACAAAAAATGGAGGTAAAGATTATGAACGTGCAAATTGTCTTATTTGATGGTTTTGATTTACTCGATGCTGTTGCTCCTTTTGAAGTATTCACTGCCGCTGCCATGTACAGCAGTGAAGATATCGTAGTCAAGCTCGTATCAGCGGAAGGAAAAAGACTGGTCACAAGCGGTGTTAATGATGTACAGCTTCAAGCCGTTGATAAACTGAATATACATGATCGAGGTATTATTATCGTCCCAGGAGCCTCTGGTTCTATTCATGGTCATGGCCCTGACGCCATCCCCATAAAATTAAAAGAAGCAGCCGAAACCGCGTTAGGAAGCATGCTCAAAAAAGCAATGGACAGCACGGAAATCCTTCTTTCTACTGTTTGTGGCGGCTCTCTTATTTTAGCCATGGCCGATTTAATAGAAGGCCGCCATGCGGTTACACATCATCTAGGAATGGAACTTTTAAAGGCCACCAATGCCATCGTTGTCAACGCACGGGTTGTAGACGACGGAGATCTGGTTACAAGCGGCGGCGTGACCTCTGGACTCGATCTTGCTCTCTATTTAGTTGAGCGCCAATGGGGACCTCGCATCGCACATGCAGTCGAGCAATTATTCGAATATGAACGCAGAGGAATCGTTTGGAAAAATGATGGAATCACCCCTCAAGAAGTTCATGATGAACATGTGATAGAAGCAGCCAGTCCCCACAATCTCACTTCCATAAAAGATAGCATCGATTTTGTGGGAAAATGGAATGCCACGATTACGACGCCTATTGGCAAGCTAACGGTCCTATTCGATATAAAAAATAGGGATGGTAAACTGTCCGGTACGGGCCAACACGGGGAAGACATCGTTCCCTTGGACGACGTTTCCATAGAAGGAAATATACTAAAATGGGCCATGAAAGTGTCCAAGCCGATGCGCCTTACACTAAAGTTCGCAGTCTCCGTTGAGGGTGATATTATATCTGGTGAGGCGAAAGCAGGTATGCTTCCTTCATCGAAATTAATCGGAACGAGAATTTCATAAAGGTGGTCATTTCATGTATTCAATTCTAGTATTCTTTCATGTAATAAGCGCATTATTTTTAGGTGTATTTCTTGCTTTTCCTTTTATTATGAAGCGTCTCTTCTCCCAGGCGGGCCATGAATTAAAAACTATCATTACGACTTTTTTAACCTTTACCCGCGGTGGCCATTATGCCTTAATCCTCCTCCTCATTACCGGAGGATGGATGACTATGGGCTATTCAACCTATCCTTCCATTGAATGGGTCGTCATTGCCACATTGCTACTTGTCCTCATTGGCGCCATGATTGGTATGATCAACACTCTTTTGAAAAAAATACTTTCATCAGAACAGCCTGAGGTAAATTTAATAAATAATCGCACAAAGCTGAAATGGTATGGGTGGTGTCTCTTTTTATTCATCATAGCAGCAAGCTTCATTATGACAAATCGAGGTTTATTTGCGTAAAGCCCATCGGAGGAATCGTTTATGAAAAAAACTATTAAAATTGCCGTCGTTATCATCCCGATCTTATGGATTTTCCATACTTTATCGAAGAACTTTATCGTTGATCCAAATTTCGAGACGTTTATATCTAGAAAAGAGGAAATATTAACAAACCGAGACTTATGGACATTCATGATACGAATCCATATTCTCCTGGCAGTGCTTTCTCTTCTTACAGGACCATTGGGAGTTCTCAAAAAAATAAGGATAAAGTCGTTGTCCTTCCACCGTTGGAATGGTCGGCTTTACGTCATTTCTATCATCCTTAACTTCATTCCAGGCGTCTACGTTTCATTTTTTGCAACCGGTGGATGGCTAAGCATCCTAGGGTTTCTTATCTTGAATATATTATGGCTCGGTACAACTGTCTTAGGCTATTGGTATATTAAAGGCAGAAAAGTCACCCTTCATCGACAATGGATGCTGCGAAGCTTCTTTCTTTCATTTGCCAATATGACGATCTATATAGTGGTCGCAATTGCACATCATGTCATCCACATTCCTTATGGAACTTCATATACTTTAGCCGTATGGCTATGTTGGCTCCTTAATCTTATCGCCGCAGAGCTTGTTATAAGAAAGAACGTTTTTCATTAACAACTGCTGCTCATTTTTATAGATTCGACAAACGCAGCGAGACCAAAAAAGCAAAATGCCTGCGGAGCCATTGTTGATTCCTGCACAGCTACAACTCAAAGGAGCTGTCCTTCACGTTCAGCTCCTCCCTTTCAGGCAAATTTTCCATTTCCATGACCGGATTTGATTTCAGTCTAATAGCCGTTCTATTCGGACATTTCTCTCGTTTTTCCTGCTCGTTCCAGTCCAAAAGAACCTCGTTTCGTACTTTCTCTTCGTACTCTCTGCTCATCCCGGTTCAATGAGGACACTTCCTCTAAATCCACTCTCTTCACAAACACTTCCTAGAGAGCTCGTTCACCCCCCGCCGTTCCATCTGAAACCAAATAAACCGGTTCGGCAATCTTTCGGTGTTTCTCTCATTAGCCGCATCATGTTCTCTTCAATCCAGTGAACTATCGGTTCCATCACTGAGGAAAAAAGAGACCACCGCCTTAGCGGTGGACAAATTTTCAAATAAAGTTTTTTCTTAATTAACGAGCGCACAGCTCAAATATTGACTTTATTTCTTATTCAAATTTTCCTCAATCATAATGCCTCTTTGAACCATTTCTTTTCTTAAAATTTCTATAAATTCTTGATCGAGCTTTAGCTTTACTGCATGCTGATATGTTTGCATAATGTCCTCATTCTTTAACTCTGTAAACATATTCCCCTCCTAATCTATTATTTTTACAACATAATAATCCGGCGGATGTGGAAGAAAGAATAAATTCATCAAGTTTAATAAACTATATGTACGCTTATGCGTACATGATGTACCTTTATTATATTGTACGCTTAAGTGTACAGTCAACTTATGAATGAAATGAGTGGAAGGGTGGAAAATAGTGAAGAAAGTAGTCGTCCGCGTTAATGATTTGCTCCATAAATACAATATGTCCATCAGCGAACTACATATTCGCACGGGGATTCGCAGAGCAGCCTTGAGTGAGCTCGCTAACGGGAAACGTGAACGGATTCAATTTGAACATATTGAAAAAATTGCGAATACACTTTCCATAGAAGATATTCGAGATATCATCACATTAGTTGAAGTTCCTGGTGACTTTGAAGAATTGGAAAACTAAACAAGCAGTACACTTTATTAAAAAGCATAGTGAAGCGCAATTCACTCGGAATTGCGCTTGTTTAATACGAACAGATCTATTCTTTTAAAAAAAATTGGAGATTTTCTACTATATAATCAGGATAAATTTGTTCCTTCTTTATATCTGCCAATGTGGAGGTACCTGTTAAAACTAAACAGGTTCGGATATCATTCTCTTTTCCAAGCAGAATATCTGTTTCAAGGCGGTCACCGATAATTAGGCAACGATTCGTATTGATCTGCAATTTTTCAAGCACCTTTTCTGCATAAAATGAGGACGGTTTGCCCACAATTTGCTCATTCGACTTCCCAGAAGCCACCTTTATCGCACTGGCAATGGCCATTGTATCTGAAATAAAGCCTCCTGGAACTGGACATGCCGGATCAGGATTGGTCAAAACAAGTTTCGCTCCATTTCTCAATGCATTCATCGCTAAGTTAAGCTTTTGATAGGAAAAGGAGCGATCGAGCCCTACTAAAACATGTGTGGCTTCAAGCGGATTGTTCGTCGTTTTCAATTTGAACAGCTTAAACTCCTCTTCTATGGCTTTTTCGCCAACTATGTAAACAAGTGCATCAGGATCCTGCTCTGTAAAATAAACCGCTGATAAAAAGGTCGCCGTGATCACCTCTTCAAGCTCGGCAGCCACCCCCATTTTTTTTAATCGCCTACAACACTCTGCTCTTGTCAGTGTTGGTGAATTCGTAATAAACATTATTTTTTTATTCGCTTTTCTTAATTGAGAAATTACGTTCTCTACCCCGGGAAGAAGTTCTTCACCAAGATAGATCGTCCCATCTAAATCAAAGCAAAATGCGTCAAATTCATCAATGTTAATCAACCTGCTACTCCACCTTTATTAAAGCAAAACCTCTTTTTGTAAAATTTCTTTTCCCATGCGTAATTTATCTAATGATGTCATCGGGGCATACTCTAAAATTAATTGGCAATCATTCGTTACCTCTCGCATTGCAGAGAAGACTTCTTTCCATTGAATCGTCCCTTTTCCAATAGGCAGATGATCATCGCCTGTGCCATGATTATCATGAATGTGAATAGCAAGTAATCTATCTTTTATATCTCTGATCAACTTTGGTATGTCCCATTGATTTAAGTGGGCATGACCAATATCGATTAAATATCCGGCCGTTTCATCGATTGAATCTAAAAATCTCGTAAACTCTTCTTGAGTAAATAGCGAGCTGCCGTTATAACCAACATTTTCGACGACAATCTTCACATTTAAAGGCTTAGCAATTTGACAAAGGCTTCGAATATATTCCGCTGCTCGAGCTTGTGCTTTCTTTTTATTGAATACTGGCGAAAAACAAAAACCTGGATGGATCACAACATGGTCCGCTTCGATCATACCGGCGAACTCAATCGCCTTTTTATATTCTAAAAATGAAGCTTCTCGAACGGCCTGATTTTCACTTGTTAGATTAATATCCCAAGCAGGGGGATGAATCGTATAACCAACTGGCAATGCCTTTAATTGTGGTGCTAGCTCTAAAAAGAGAGTCTCCATGTCATCCCATTTCTCTCCATCCATTAACAGCTCGATCTTATCTGCACCATTCTCAATTAATCCCTCCACATTTTTAATTATGTCGTTTGTAATTAACGGTAAATCGGAATAACAAATTTCCTTATTCATGAATCAACACCCTTTCTAATGTCGTTTCTTCTTGATCTAGTTCAGCCGGATAACCAATTGAATTCGTCGTTTCGCAATTAAAAAGATGAATATGGTTCATTAAAGGCTTTAAATACACCGTTTCACCTTTAGACCAATATTTACTCTCGCTTAGAGCGATCACTTCATCCCCTTGAAGGTCGACATACACACCGTAGCTATTGCCTTGATTTTCAACATATTTAACAGTACCTTTAAGCGCATTTTTATCGGCCGTTTTATCGATTTCCAGATGTTCCGGTCGAATTCCAAAGGCAATTTTGCTTGTTTTGCTTTGTTCAACTTGCTTGACCCACATCGGTGACAATTGGAAAGACTGATTACCGAACATTATTTTCCCATCCAAATAGATCACTTCTACCACGTTAGTCGGTGGTGAACCAATAAATTTAGCCGTAAAGATATTGGCCGGTCGATGATAAACGTTTTCCGGAGTATCCAGCATTTGCAATTTACCCTCGTTCATTAAGGCAATCCGATCGCCCACTGTCATCGCTTCAATTTGGTCATGGGTAACATAGACAATCGTTTGTCTATATAACTCGTGAATTTTAACCAATTCTTTTCTTGCTGAAACACGTAATTGTGCATCTAAATTCGATAATGGCTCGTCTAATAAAAAATAGTTCGATTTTTTTACAACAGCTCTGGCTAAAGCGACACGTTGTCTTTGCCCGCCTGACAAATCTTTAGGCAACCGGTTTTCATAGCCTTCGAGCTTTAACATTTTTAACGCTGCATCCAAACGATCCTTGATTTCGCTCTTGGGAACTTTTTGAACCCTTAATCCATAAGTAATGTTATCAACGACATTCATATGAAGATATAATGCATAATTCTGAAAGACCATTGCAACATCCCGCTTTCCACTTGGAACGTCATTTACTACTCTGCCATTCATATATAATACTCCAGAAGTAACCTCTTCCAGACCTGCAATCATTCGTAATGTGGTTGACTTCCCACAGCCGGAAGGGCCTAAAAGAATTAATCTTTCCCCTTCCTTTATGGTAAAATCTAAGCCTTTTACCACTTCTGTTTTTCCATATGATTTCCATACATTTACAAAGCGAATTTCCTTCATCTTCATCCCCCGCTATTTTATTCCTGAAGAAGTAAACGTCCCGACAATATATCTTTGAAAAGCCAAATACAATGCTAACGGAATGATCATTGTGATGACGGACACCGCCATCGCTACAGTAAAGTTCGTTCCTCCCTCTGAACTGATATACATTTGCAATGCTAAAGGTAGCGTGAAGTTGTCTGTCGTCTTTAAAATCAACACTGGCCAAACGTATTCATTCCACGAACTAATAAAGAACCAAATCCCTGTTGAAGTTACCGCAGGTTTAATGAGAGGAAGGACAATATCTCTCATAATTTGAACATGACTTAAATTGTCTAGCCGGGCCACCTCGATTAATGACATGGGGATTGTTTTCATCGACTGCCTCATTAAAAAAATCCCGAGTGCATCAGCAAGCTGCGGTAAAATGACTCCCCAGATACTATCCGTTAAACCAATCTTAGAAATAATTAAATAGTTTGGAATCATTGTCACTGTAAATGGGATAAAGATCGTACTAATTAACACAAAGTACAAAACCGTTTTGCCTCTAAATTGAAAATAAACAAAGGCATACGCTGCTAAAAACGATGTAATGACTTTAAAAATTGTGACAACTGCAGCAATGATAAAAGTGTTTACCGTGATCTGAATCGCTGGTAAGCTATCAAAAAAGGTTTGATAGTTTTCTAATGTAGGTTGAATAGGAATGATATTTAAAACGTTATTATAAGCATCCTGTAATGATTTAAATGAGGAGCCCACGGCAAAAATAATCGGGAATATCAAAATAAAAATCGTTGCGATAAAAATGAGATGCCAAGGTATCGACACGAAGCGTTTAATTTTCATAATAGATACCTCTTTCAACAAACTTAATTTCGATGAGTAAAAGAACAAGAAAGATCACCATTGTTAAAATAGACAATGCGGCTGAATGACCTGTGCGATACAGTACGAATGCTTCATGATAAGCATGGTAAATAGCATTTGAACTGGCATAATTCGGGCCGCCTTGGGTAATGACCTTTATCGGTGTAAATACATACTGGAGTCCTTGTACAATCGTAATAATAAACACATAAATCCCTGTTGCACTGCTCATTGGAAGCACGATTTGAAAAAAGATTCTCCATAAAGGCACCTGGTCCAAACGGGCCGCCTCAATTAACTCTCGGGAAATTCCATTGATGGAGGCGTATAGAACGATGAAATTGTAGCCAAATACCTTCCATGAAGTGATCAAGCTTAATACGAATATGACCCAGCCGTCCATCTTGCTCCAAATCGGCATTTCTAGCCCAAACCAGCCTAGAATAATAGCAACTGGCCCTGAAACAGGATTCAAAATCCATGTAAATAAAATCGAGCCTACTACCAATGAAATAAAAGCGGGCATAAACAGAGCCCCTTTATAGAAGCCTTTAAATCGCTTCAAAACCATATCAATAACAAAGGCAAAAACGTATGGGACGACACAATTTAAAACAAGCAAGATAGCAATGTAGATAAATGTGTTGCCAAAAATTTTATAAGACTTCGGATCAGTTAAGATATCTATATAGTTCTGAAAACCGACAAATTCTTTTGTAGGACTGATCATATTCCAATCAAAGAAGCTTAAATAAATCGTGTAAATAAAAGGCCAAAACATAAAGAAAGCAAATATTAGTAGGGACGGAAATAATAAAAAATAAGCTTTCCAATTCTCTTTATTGAATCTTTTGACACCTGCTGTAAGAGCACTCATTTTTCCTATCCTCCAACCTTTCATGATAAAGGAGCCCGAATAGGCCCCCTTACCATAACCTCAATCACTGTAATAATTTGTTGATTTGTTGTTCTGTTGCTTTTAAACCATCTTCAACTGAAATACTTCCCCCTAGAATCTGGTCGCGAACATCGAGCAACAGTTGTTCTGCTTGCAAGCCTGCATCCCCAGGGAATGATGTCCATGGAACAACGCCATCCATCTGTTCAATGGCTGCATTCATCATTTCATTTTCAGCCAAGAAGTCTTTCAATCCGTTTTCTGCTTCGGCAACATCTTTACGCGGTGGCACGTATCCCGTACCCTCAGTCCATTTAGCCACCGATTCTATACTGTAAAGAAACTTCATAAACTCCCAGCCAGCTTTCTTCTGCTCCTCATCCTTTGCCGTAATAGCTAACATCGCACCACCTGCTGGAAGTTTTGGAGATTTCCCTTCCCACGCCGGCGATTTTATCGCTGCCACATCAAATTGAGAGTTCGATTGGACATTTGAGCGCTGTGCAATAGTGGTATATAACATCGCTACATTTCCATCAATAAAGCTTTGAATTCCTTGATCCCATGGCAAGTTTGGTGCTGACTGATCCTCTAATACCATATCAGCCCATAATTGATAAGCCTTTATCCCTTCTTCAGAAGCGAACGTTGCCTTGCCATCTGTGATCATTTTTGCTCCATTACTTTCTAGCAAAGCCTGCGTAGCCCAGTTGTCTGCAGGCTGTTGGATGTATACTCCAAATTTTCCGGTTTGCTCTTTAATCGTTTTGGAGAACTCCTTCACTTCTTCCCACGTCTTTGGACCGTTCTCGTCCAATCCTGCTTCTTTTAAAAGATCCCTGTTGATGTAAAGGACCGGTGTGCTTAATGAATAAGGAATTCCTATTTGTTCACCATCTGGACCCTGTGCTAAAGCTAAAACATTACTCAAGAAATAATCTTCTAAAAACGTTTTGTCCTCCGGGAAATACTGATCAATAATCGCTTGAGGTGATGAATATTCAAAATTGTTGGCAAAGTAATTTAAAAATGACCATCCCACCTGAATGATAGCTGGCGCTTTTCCAGCAGCAGCTTCTGCCTGAAGATTTTGCATCAATCCCTTATACATATCTGGATTAAATTTAGCGATTACTTCCGTTGTCTCGCTTTGCGCATTGAACTCTTTTACCAATTCATCTACTGTTTTTCCACCTTGTGTCTCCGCATTAACATGCCAATACTCAATAACTGTTTTCCCACTTTCATTTGAAGTCGTGTTAGTTGTTGCTTCTTCCTTTTTTCCACAAGCGGAAACAGCAAGCAGTAAAGTCACAAAGGTGAATAAAATAACGAGTTTTTTCATCTTTTCCTTCTCCCTTTCATCTTGTCGATTTTTTATTCATTCAAACTAAAAGCTTGTTTACAACCACCTCACAAAAACGCACGCAAAAAAGACCTCAAATAAAATGTATATATGAATCTATACATTTTATAAGAGGTCTCTCTGTTCGCACCGATTATCTATTCACTTGATATATTCACTATAGAAAGAATTTATTAATAAAGTATTTATTAATCGTAAACTTTTTGTAAAATACTAAAATGATTTATCTTTAAAATTAAATTCCCACATTTCCGCATTAGAGGTTGTAATCGCCAAGGCTCCATTATTTAACGCCTCCTCTGCATGTTCAAACTGATTTAATAGACCACCTGTAATAATGGGCACAGGTGATACTTTTGCTAGTCTTCTTAAAAAATCCGGCGCCCTGCATGGCATAATCTCAATCATATCCGAAATGATTTGCTTTTGATTGGCGTCCTCTTCCAAATTTTTAAAAACTTCTGTATCGATCAGAAAGACTCGTTGAATCACGAATAGTCCACTCAACTTTGCTTTTTTAATGACTGCTGATTTAGTTGTCACAATAGCAGTCGGCTTTACGTTTCTCTTAATGAACTCAATACCATCTCGATCCATTTGTAATCCTCCAATTTTGTCTACATGGAGAATGACTGGAAGACCATGGGATTGAATAAAATCGACATATCTTTTTACCGTTAATATCGTCCCCGTCATTAACAGAACTGCGCTTAAATGCTCCTTGTTTGCTAGCGCTCGCTCGATGAATTTTGGTTCCTTGACAGCAGCCACCATTTTGTATTCTTCTAGTCTGCTTCGTAATACCGTTCCTTCTCTTTTCTCTCCCATTCTTCCCCTGTTCCTTTCTTCTTTTACTAAACCTACTTGAACCAATGGTAGCATAAATTTCAGCTGCGACACATAGTAAGAGACTGGAGAAAGGCCAGTCTCCTCACGAAAAATTCATACAAATGCGTTTTGTTTTATTTTTCTGAAAAAATAATTGATGCTTCTAGCTTTTTTTGATAGTATAGGATATATTTTCTGACAATTTGAAAAATATTCATCAGGAGGATTCTCACATGCTTACATTTCTTTCATCCATCGCACTCTTAATTTTAGGCTATATTGTCTATGCAAAGGTCGTTGAACGGATCTTTAGCATTGATCCCAGTCAAAAAACTCCCGCCTATACGAAAGAGGATGGTCTTGACTATGTTCCCATGCCATGGTGGAAAGGCTGGCTCATCCAATTATTGAATATCGCTGGTCTTGGGCCAATATTTGGAGCGCTAATGGGGGCTTTATATGGACCCGTTGCTTTCATTTGGATTGTGATCGGTTGCATTTTTGCTGGGGCAGTGCATGACTACTTTTCAGGAATGATGTCCCTTCGCCATAACGGTGCCCAATACCCAGAACTTGTTGGCCGGTATTTAGGGAAAAATATGAAATTTATCATTAATATTGTCTCACTCGTTTTAATGATTCTTGTAGCGGCTGCTTTCACAGCCGGGCCTGCTCAATTGATTGCCCAGCTAACTCCACTTTCATTCAGTACAGTATTAATCCTAATTTTTACTTACTTTTTAATCGCAACAATACTACCGGTAAATCAGGTGATTGGTAAAATTTATCCCCTTTTTGGAGCGATACTGATTTTCATGGCTGTAGCTATCGGTGGGGCCTTACTATTTATCGATACACCTATTCCAAATCTGACATTCGCTAATCTACATCCACAAGAGCTGCCGATTTGGCCGTTGTTAATGGTGACTGTATCATGCGGGGCGATTTCTGGATTCCATTGTACCCAAAGCCCCATTGTTGCTCGAACGCTAAAAAATGAGCGTGACGGCCGCAAAGTGTTTTACGGAGCCATGATTGGTGAGGGTGTGATTGCGCTAATCTGGGCGGCAGCGGGGATGACGTTCTTTAACGGAACAGAGGGCTTGCAAGCAGCCATTGCCGCAGGTGGACCAGCCGGTGCTGTAAATGAAATATCCACTTCCCTTTTAGGCACATTAGGTGGTATTTTAGCTGTGCTCGGTGTGATTATCCTGCCGATCACAACAGGTGATACAGCCCTTCGTTCATCGAGGATGATTTTAAAAGAGATGGTTCACATTAAAGGCACTAAGCAGACAGATTGGAAACAAGCGCTTGCCTTTTCTATTCCTGTTGCACTTCCAGCATTCTATTTATCGACCATTGACTATTCCTTCCTATGGAGGTATGTCGGCTGGTCCAATCAACTGGTTGCAACCGTAACCCTTTGGGCAGCAACGATCTACTGCTTACGCCATGGCAAATTCCATTGGATTTGCGGAATCCCTGCGCTCTTCATGACAGGAGTTGTTGGAAGCTATATATTTTATGCCCCAGAAGGATTCAATCTTAATTATCAGTTATCCATGATGATTGGAGCGTTCATCACCATCGCCGTTACGATCTGGTATATATACAAAATTCGCAGTAAAATTACAAAACAGTTAACTGAAACTGCAGCATAATCATTAAAACAAGGCAGAGTCCTAATGAAACTGGACTCTGCCTTTCTTTTTAAAAGCTACACTATCATCGGTTTCATTTTGCTATTAGCGTTTATTTAAAATAAATATGGCTCCTCCATATCCTAAAATACACCATATTAATAAATTAATGTAATTACCTAAACTTGCATCAAAAGTAGAAGCTGCCAAGGATGCCCGCATCACTTCTGCCATTGAGTAAATCGGCAAAAACTCATGCAGCACTTGAAGCCATTCTGGAAGTCTATCCATCGGATAATTAACCGGGGAGAACATCAATGAAAAAAATACAACGATTTGCGACACACTCAGCGACGCTACCGGCGATAACAAATATGAAAACCCATAGCCAACACCAATGGAGGTTAAAGCAATCATTAATAAAGCGGGAACAACTGTCCAAGAAAGATCGTATCCTGGATTAAACATAAGATGAGCAACAATCGTCGAAACAACAATGCCTGGAATGGTTATCAATAATCCGAGAATCGTATCAGCCCCAAGAATAACAGAGCGGTTCACTGGCCACGTGCGCATAAAGTTCAAGTATCCATCAGATTTAGCAGTGCCAACTTGCTGAGGTAAAATAACTAATCCTGAAAAGATAAGAATAATGGTTGGAGCTCCTGTTGTGAGAAAAAGAATGGTATCTGTATCGGGGCTTGGAATCATGTAAGTGAAGCCAATCACGATCCCTATTGAGATTAGTATTTGAATTAATGTCATAAAGATGAGAAAGCCAGCATTTCTGAAGAACTGAATTTGAAAGACGTACTTGTAGGCACTTAATACACTCATGACGCTCCCTCCGTCTTTTTGGAGTTTAAAGCTATATAAGCATCCTCAATCGTTGTTGGTGAGATTGAATAATCCACAACACGCCCCCCGGCCACCTGTTCAGTGATCCAATCAATCGTTGGCGATATACTGGATGGATCCATCGAAAACAGTAAACGTGAACCATTTCGGCGTAAAGAATGAGCCCCATCTGGGACGCTAACTTCTTCTATTTCATCAACTAAACTTAACTCGATCCGCACTTTATTACTTACGGCCCCTTTTACCTCTCTCGGAGTTCCCTGCGCTAGAAACTTTCCGTTACTTATAATCGCTAAACGATCAACTGCTTTTTCTGCCTCAAGGACATTATGAGTTACGAGAATAACTGACGCTCCTTGATCAGCTATACTGCGTACCACTTGCCATAGATAACGTCTGCGTACAGGATCCACATCATTCGTCGGTTCATCCAATATGACTAATCTTCCTGGAACAACAACCGCCATGCAAAAAGCTGTAAGTCTTTGGGCGCCTCCTGATAGTTTCGTTCCTTCTACATTTGCCCAATCCGCCATATCTAACGCTTCGAATAATTCATCGACTCGTTTCGGATTGAAACCTTTTCCCGCTCTCATTTTCCCCATTAAAGTAACAGCCTGCTTTGGCGTTAATGAACCAAGAGGAACTTGGGATTGCGGCTGTACTGAACAAATAGAACGAGCAAGAGCCGGTGCTTTTAGTACAGATTTCCCTAAAAGGAGTATCTCTCCATGATCCGGGGTTAATAAACCAAGAATTTGATTGACTAATGTCGTTTTCCCGGCCCCATTTTGTCCAAGAAGCCCAAACACTTCGCCCTCACTGATCGTAAAAGACAAGTGATCATTTGCTATTTTCTCCTTGCCTCTACTAGAGAAAACTTTAGTTACGTTCTCCACATTAAGAATCATCGTTTCTCTCCCTTTGCTGATTGTTGATGGTAAAAACACGTTCGATAAAGTGGACCACATCTTTATCCATAGGATAAAACACAATCCCCTCTCCCATGTTTTGCAACGCTTCCCACATACTCCCAAGCAAATTTTCATCACAATCAAACATTTTTTCTGCTTGATTTAGCCATCTTTCAGCTAATACCCGTGCTTTATCTGAAGTTGGGTCAAGATCAAGATGATTCTTAATATCCTTGATGCACTCAACCCACTCTTGAATATCTGCTTTGCTCATATTCGTTGCATTCATTTTCATCACTTTTTCCATTTCTTCTATATTTAAATATTCCTTATACTGCTCTAATGCCTTTTCCGGGTCTTGTTGGTACAGTTGAATAATACTAAAAACAATGGGCCAGCTAACTTCCCCTTCGAGTTCAATAGAATACAATATGCCATTAAGAGTATGCTCTAACATCTTTAATCGCTCTTGTTCCTTTTTCACCAAATCTAATTGCTGTTGGATTGATTGTTCCCAAGTCGGATTTGAATTCTCCATAATGACTTTGATTTTATCTAGCGAAAATCCCATGTATTTTAGTGCTAAAACACGTTCTAGTTTCATTAAATCATCGTCATTATATAGGCGATGACCCCCACTCGTTTTAGCTGATGGTTTGATCAGACCAATTTCATCATAATAATCAAGCGTTCTCACCGTCACCCCCGTGTTCTTTGACAATTTTCCTATCGTATACATGATCCCCACCTCCAATTGTTTCCTTAAGTATAAAACCACACGTAACGTTGTGTTCAAGTGTAAATTTTAAAAAATGACTTTGTTATATGTCAGTGTTGATTTTTAGCTTATTTTCCCTCTGATTCATGAAATAAAAAACTTTCAGCATAACTGAAAGTCGTGTGAACCAAAGTTTCACACGACAAGATCCTTTTGAGATTCAATATATTAGCAATCAATTAAAATAAATTTAATATCAAATACGCAGCCATCATCCAAATAATAATTGCAGAAACTTGATTCATGCGCTTTAAAAGCACTTTATTATTCCTTAGTTGTCCAATCCCTCGACCTAATAAAGCCAAGGAAAAAAACCAAGCCCAAGATACAAAAATACAAGCCATCGTAAAAAGCCACTTGTCCTGACCTGAATAAGCAAGAGAACTCGTACCAATCACCCCGATCGTATCCATAATCGCATGGGGATTGAGCAATGAAACGGATGCTGCAAAAGCAATTTGCCTTCGGGCGGAGAACTGTTTTTGACTGTCCCCCTTCTCTTCAGGAGCACTTCTCCACATAACAAATCCCATATATATTAAAAAGAAGAAGCCAATAATAAACAGTAAACTTCTTAACCACTCAAAATTTAGCACAACCACCGAAACACCTTGCACGGCTAAAAGAATAAGAATAGAATCACAGATTCCAGCTGTTATGATGGCTGGAGAAGCATGGATCAGTTTCTTATGAGCAGCCCCTTGATTAAATATAAAAATATTTTGAACTCCTAAAGGTAAAATTAGCCCGAACGCTAAAAGAGTACCGTGAATAATTGCTTGCACGCTATCGTTACCTCCTCTTTTTTCTCTAGAGTACTTCAACAATAGCTTTCTGTCTGCAACCAATTGGATGGTCTATAACCCAACCAATTTGTTAAAATGAAAGAAAGCAAGAGCGGAGGTTGCGTATGCGGGACATTCATTGGAAGCCAGACAAAAACTCTATTATACCGTTGCATCAGCAAATCTATGATTATTTAAAAGGAAAAATTATAAATGGGGAATGGACAGTCGGTACAAAAATCCCAACCCAAAGAAGCTTGGCACAACAGTTCGAAGTGAATCGAAGTACGATCGTTTACGTGCTTGAGGGATTGATTGCTGATGGTCTGTTGCAATCAAAGGTAGGAAGTGGAACGGAGGTCATTAATAACACTTGGAGTCTCCTTACTTCAATGCCGCCTCCCGATTGGAAAAGCTATGTTAATTCAGGAATCTACAAGCCGAATATTGATATTATCCAAGAGATTAATCGCTCTGAGGCTGATCCAGCTGTCATCCGATTAGGAACTGGCGAGCTGTCTCCTGAGCTATTACCGAATGGGCAAATGCTAAAAATATTTCAAGATGCCCAAAATGACAATCTATCACTTGGCTATGTTGAACCTAAAGGCCGCTTTCCATTACGGCAAAAAGTGAGTGAATATTTAAGAACTAAAGGAATTATCGCCTCCCCTGAATCCATTCTGATCGTTTCAGGTGGGCTACAAGCATTGCAATTAATCTCAATCGGGCTGCTAGAAAGGGGCGCTACGATTCTGCACGAGTCCCCCTCCTATTTAAACTCCGTGCACTTATTCCAATCGGCGGGAATGAATTTGCTAGGAGTACCGTTAGACCAAGAAGGGGTAAAATTTGAGAAAATTGATCAGCTGAAACGACAGCATCGCGCTGCTCTCTTATATACCATCCCAACCTTCCACAATCCAACAGGTATTGTTATGTCTGAACAAAGGCGGCAGGAATTATTAAAGGTCTGCCAAAAAGCAGCTCTTCCCATCATTGAGGATGACGTGTACAGTGATTTATGGTTCGATAGCCCGCCGCCACTGCCTTTAAAGTCACAGGATACTCAAGGAAATGTTTTATATATTGGTAGTGTCTCAAAGATATTGAGCCCTGGGCTGCGAATAGGCTGGATCGTCGGACCTGAACCTGTTATCGACCGTTTGGCTGATATTAAAATGCAAACTGATTACGGCTCAAGCTCCCTTTCCCAATACGCAGTAGAAAAATGGCTAAGCAATGGTTTGTTTACTGATTATGCAAAAAGAATAAGAACAGAGCTAAGAAAAAGAAGAGACTTTACTGTACAGATTCTAGAAAAATATTTTTCGAATTTCGCAACCTGGTCTATTCCAAAAGGGGGTTTTTACATCTGGCTCAAACTGACAACAAACTCATCCACTCGAAAACTATTCGAACTAGCACTTCAAGAGAAAATATTACTGAATCCCGGACTAATCTACGATAAACATGACGATGATCATCTGCGCATATCCTACTCATATGCTTCCTTTGAACAACTTGAAAGAGGACTCATTCGTTTATCAGAGCTTATTGCTCATGACACTCCAAATTTACGGTAACTTCAGTAACTTTGGAGTGTTTCATCCTGCATCGCCGCAGTGCAAAGGAGAAATCGCCTTTTTAATAAGGTTGGACAATGTCCTACTTCAAACTAAGTTGAGTAAACTTTATCCCCCTTCTCATGCTTGAGAAGCCACTCTTTTCTCCATAAACCACCAGCGTAACCAGTCAAGTTGCCATTTGAACCAACAATACGATGACAAGGGACGACAATGCTTAATTTATTTTGTCCGTTGGCATGTCCAATGGCTCTAACAGCGGTTTCCTTTCCAATTGAAACTGCGATATCTTTATAGGAAGCCGTTTCTCCGTATGGAATTTTCGTCAAAGCGGTCCACACTGTTTTTTGAAAATCAGTCCCTTTGCAAAGATAGGGAAAGGTAAAGTCTTGCCGGCTTCCGCTAAAATATTGCTCAAGCTGGTGAAAACAATCAATGAAAGGATTTGGAAGGTTACCGTCGACAAAATGTTCAGGTGTATCTTTTTCAGAAAACAAGATCGAGTAAATTCCTTCTTCATTGCCAAAAATCTCAATAATTCCAATTGGTGATTCGTAATCTAATTGATATCGTTTACTCATATAAGGACCTCCACAAATAAAAAGTTGCATAGGCTTGCCAACCTTTCCAGTTCATTGCCATTTCCTCTATTTCCTCTATCGTCGGTTTTCTCTCCAGCGCCAATTGTTTCTTTAATGCTTGATGAAGACCCACATCAGCAAGAGGAAAAGCAGATGAATGATGAAAACACTTCATCATGACATAGTCTGCTGTCCATGCTCCCACACCGCGAATATCCAACAAACGCTCATAAATTTCTTGGGAATCCTCCGTCTGAAGCAAACTTTCTTTTGACAATTGACCCGCTGCTATCAATTTCGCAATCCCAATGACATATTCAGCTTTCCTAGCTGTAAATTGAAGAGCTCTCAAATCTTCCACTTGCAATAATGCGACCGCCGAAACGTCAGGAAAAAGCCAGTACGTATATCCATTGATCTCATAGCTTTCTCCAAAATGTTCAACGAAACGTTTCTTTAATGTGTAAGCAAAGGTTAAGTTAATCTGTTGACCAATAATTGCCCAAGTCAATGCCTCAAATAGCTCTGGAATCCCTATGATTCGCAAACCATTATATCTATCAATGAGCGGCAGCAAAATTTTATCCGTTCTTGCCATTTTATAAAATTCCTCTAGCGGTTTATCCAAATCAAACCACTCCCATATATATGAGACTGCGCCTTTAAGCTTACTGTTCGAAGGTGTCCCCATAGGGAACTCAACTTTAATGACATGCGGAAAATAGCTGATGTTTAACAAAATGACCTCTTCATCCACTTTTATCAGCTTATACAGATGATCATCTTTTATTTGATGCGTCACTTCTTTATCCGATCTCCCTAGGAAAAGCAAACACTCCTGAAAGTTAAAATTAGATGGTGGATAAATCTCTATAAATGAGCCTTTAACGATCCAGTTCATGATGACCATCCATAACTGCGAGTGTTCGAAATTCACTTGGCGAAAATTTCTTTAAACTGCGAAATGCTTTATAAAATGATGAAGAGCTTTGGAAGCCAACTTCATAGCAAATTTCAAGATTTGTTCGATCGGTTGTGGCGAGAAGATAAGCCGCCTTATCCACCCTAATTTTTTCTAAATAAGTTCTCGGAGTTTCCTGCGTTTCCTGTTTAAACACTCTTTCAAGATAATAAGCACTTAAGCCAACATGCGCCGCTATATCTTGCAGCTCTAACTTTTGCTTATAATGATTAAGTAAAAACGCTTTAACGTTTTTTACTAATTCCACTTGTGGAGAATGGGCTGCTTCAGGCTGACATCTCTTACATGGCCGATAACCCGCCTTTTCTGCTTCCTTCATATCGTAAAAAAACTCCACATTTATTTTTTTCGGTTTTCTGGAACGGCAGGATGGACGACAATAGATTTTCGTCGTTTTTACCGCCGTAAAAAAGAGACCATCATATTTCCGATCACACGCCATGATCTTTTCCCACATCTCTTCAAAAGTAAGGTTGAGGCCTGACGTCAATATTTACACCACCTTTTAAGTACGATCTAAGAAAAGAACGGACTATTGTCCTTTTCACTTTTGTGTGAAGCTTGCATGCTCGAACTGTTGAACTTTATTTTAACAAGAGCAGACGCATCTTCTCGTCCTTATTCTTGCTCTTATGGTCTGAAAATGAGCCATTATTTTCATTTCTTAACTTAAGTCAATGAACTAAAATCACTCCTCATGATATACTCTCTTCAGCATCTACAGGAGAGTGATACAATAACAAAAAAATGTCCCTTCGGAAGCAACAAAGTAATTTCTAACACAGCCTTGTAGGACAGAATAACATTTATTCGCAACTTCTCCTTGCTTCAGAAGGATTGTATTTTTCTCATATGTCACTATAACCAGTTCCTGCAAGATCGCCTGTATTTCTTCCTCGTTTAAGGAGCAACTTACTCATTTTCATTACCTGACTCTAGTTTATCCTAGTCAATAAATAGATGAAATCAATTTCATACCAACGCACCTTTATTTGTAAGAATATGTTAAAATAAAGATTATTGGTTTAGGAGTGCTGGTCCATGTTGAGACGTATCATTGAATTACTTTTAACCTGCCTTATATTCTATCTCTATTTCAAAATTTTAGGCTTCATTTTTAATAGTTTTGTACCCTTTACCCCCAACTACAGATTTCATTGCTCTCGTTTTAATCATTCTCCTTTTTCCTTTGTCCATTCTAACGGTATATGGAATGGCAAGAGTACTTCAAAAAAATAAATTGGCACCTATACAAACTCTGCCATTTTTAAGAAAGCGAGATGAGAGAGATGCTTAAAAATCTTCTATTTGCGCCAATTATTTTAGTTATTCTATTATCGGGCTGCGGGAGTAATGAAACGGTTCAAACTGAGAATCGAGAGGCTTTTTCAAATCACATTGAGACCAATACGGTCGAGGAAAGAAAGCTTGAGGGGTTGAAGAATGTAGAAAGAAAACTAGTAAACTTTCTCGTTGAACAATTAGATACGACAACAGATTCAGTTTCATTAGTCGCCTCTGAACTAGGTGAGGGAAAGTTATCTCTCTCTATCATTTTGGATTTAGAACAAAATGTTGATGAAGCGTCGATGCAAACATTACAAGAAATGATGATCAATATCATTGAAGAGGAGAAAAATGTAACTATTAATCAAAACGATATTGTCATTGTGGACGGTAATAACCAACCACTTAATTAGAAGGAGACACTATATTTCAATAATTTTCTGTATCGGTGATGACAAGCTGAGGACTGGGATCAGTGTGTAGGCTGATAAACTATGCACTCCTTTACCTATTTCCCAGCACATCAGCAAGCGCATGTAAGGAGGCATAGTCTTTAATATGATAAACCCTTCCATCCTTTTGCATGTAACCTTTCTCACAAAATTGCGTGAGGACATGCAATAAATGACGGTAAGAAACACCTAAATAATCACAGACGGCTACATGCTTTTCTTTATATACTCCTTCATCAGCTGTTTGCAGGATAAAATCAGCAAGTCGGTTCTCAAGTGGAAAAGCGAGGCTTTGCGAATACTTCGCAGCCATTATCGAGGCCTTGACACTGAGAAACTTCGTTAATTCACGTAAAAATTTTGCATCCTCCAACAATTGCCCCCGATAACGATGGATCGGAAGCGCAAAACAAATGGTCTTCGTTGAGGCCTGAATCCCCTTTGTATAATAAACATCATTCAGTAATTCCATTTCGCCAATATACTCATTGGCATTGATAAAATTAATCAATGATACCTTTCCATTTTGATGGGTGATATATATTTTCGCCTTTCCTTCCATAACATAAAAAAGAAAATCCGGTCTCATTCCTTCTTGAATGATCCATTCGTCCCGCTTATACTCACGTATTTCGATAAACTCTTCAACAGGAAAAGAGAATAAATGAGCGATAGAGTGTTGTTCCATAAAGTTGTGTTTTTTCTTCCCTTTGTATATTTCCATTTTCCACCTCAAAAATATGAGATATCTCATATTATTACATCTTTATTCCATGATATCATGCAATCATGAGGAGGATATACATGAATACACAACGCTGGATGAGTACACAATTTTTTACCTTTTTTATGACTTGGGGAGTTTTTCTACCCTACTGGTCAGGATGGATGATTTATACAAAAGGAATTACTGTTTCCGAGGCAAGCTTAATCATGAGCTTTGGATTGCTGGCAAGAGGCCTTTCTACCTTATTTGCGTTCCCTTATTTATCAGAAAGAGTTAGCAGCAAAACTTTATTGAATATCGCTGGTATTGGTACGTTTGTAGCGATACTCTGTTATATTCCGGCAGACTCCTTCACAAGCTTGCTTATGATAACAATTATTTTGCATGTTTTTTATCCAACATTGATGCCTGCCCTAGATACAGCTGCTGGAATTCTTGTTCAAAGTAAACAGTTGAAACATTACGGCAGAAGTCGCCAGTGGGGCTCGATCGGGTTTATCTCCATCGGAATGGTATTAACGATATTTACAGGAATTCTTGGCGATGAAGTGATTTATTGGGCATTATTGCTTGGAATAATGGGATTTGTCGCTCTCGGTTTTTTGAATGCACCCGTCATTTTAACCTCAAAGCCTAAAATCGAGCAGTCGCAAAAAGTTGGCCTGATCCAACTATTTCGGATTAAACACTTTAGCTTAGTTCTCACGATTGTGATTTTATTACAGGCCGCCCATGCTACCTATTACAACTATGGCTATATTTTCCTTCAAGACATTCAGGCGCCTGTATACTTAATTGGCCTTATTCTAAATATTGCCGTCATTGCGGAAATCATCTTTTTTTCTATGGCAGACCGAAGCTTTGAAAAGTTTTCAGTCGGCTCCTTACTAACTCTTTCAGCCATCGGTTCAACCTTGCGCTGGATATTAGTCTTTACATTTCCAAATGTCCTTGTCTTCTGTCTCGCCCAAACTTTGCATGCCTTCTCATTTGCAATGGGACATTATGCCTTTATGAAATACCTAATCAAGAATATTCCCCATGCTCAGATTCCAAAAGCACAGGGTGTCTATTCCGCGCTTGCTCTAAGCTGGAGTACAGCTGTTTTCACTGTATTCGGCGGCTTTTTATACGAGATCGAACCACGATATGCTTTTATCGGAATGATTGCTTGTACCATACCTGGACTGCTCATTGCACTTGTGTACAGGAAGTTGGAGCATAAAAAAGAAGTATTAGCATCCACATAATATTAAACAATACAGTTGATTATGCATTTGAGGCTTATTTTGGCTCTGACTCGACGAAACGAGGGAGAGGACAAGCTTTCTCCCAGCATTTCATCAAAGTCAGAGCTATCTTTTTTGCATAGCTTTAATGACGTGAGAAACTAAGATTCTTACGAAAAGAGCCAAAAATCAACAGAATCAAGAAGCATAGCATACTTTAGAAACTGAAGATTCCTTTCTTTAAACAAAGAAATAGCCATAACCTCATAATCCAATCTCAAGACCACCTTGAATATTCTTATAAATTATATACCCTCTCATTATTACAGCAATTCTTTGATATATTATAAAAAATAATAACATCCAAGTTTATGAAGATTTCGTAATAATTTTAGATATTACTGGAAATTAATTGACAATCGTCTAAATATAATGGTAAAAATAACTAAACATACCAAATAAAAGAAGTGTTATAATGCTTTAGAAAACCTATCTTTTTTTAATTTCTCTCACCCTCATAATTAGCTTACTGGCCCTTACAGCAAGTTTTGCTTACTATTAACATATTAACACTCAAAAAAACAAATTTAATGCCCATATCAAACCAATACTGAAGGCATCCAAATTATGGATATTGTTAAAAAAATTTTGATTGGGAATTTACATGGTAAGTCCTTAAGGTATATTGCTCACATACCTTTGTACAAAAACTAAAAAGGAATCTAGCTATCCATGGTGATAGAGTAGTTGCTTTAAATGCGACTGTAGCATACTTTTTGAGTCCTCCCAGATGGGTAACTAGCTTATTGCTGCAGTAACTGGAATTGGTGTTTGGATTTTCGTTAGTAGAGATAAAAACAGAGGCATGATTTTAACTATTAACTATTTGTTCCGACTGCATGGTATTCTGCATGCTAAACAAAATTAAAAACAGAGGTCTTTTTAATATGGTACCTGTAGTTAAGACACTCAAAAAAAGAGTGTTTTATCTACAGGTATTTTTTAATATACTTGAATTTCAAGATATGGGGATTAGGTGAGACAACATGAGTAAGATTACATTTTCAGC